>NZ_DGMV01000050.1:19947-46745 GCF_002388575.1 Marinimicrobium sp. UBA4509 | reverse complement strand
GGGCCAGCGGGTAGACATCCGCCACGCTCTGGGCAACCCACTCTGACAGGGATAGGCGTTCCGGGTGTTCGTTGAAATCAGAGTCGGCTTTGCTCAGGACCAGCATCTGATCCACCAGGTGGGCCATCCGGTCTAGTGACTGCAACAGCTCATTGACCACGGTCGGGGAGTCTTGGCTGATGCTCTCCAGTTGCAGACGCAATGCCGCCAGCGGTGTTCTCAGTTCGTGAGCTGCATCGGAGGAAAAGCGACGTTCGCGCTCGATCGTCCGGTTAAGGCGGCGTAACAGTTGGTTCAGCGCTGTGACCAACCCCTCCACTTCCTGAGGGACGGTATTCGATGGTAAAAACCTGTCGGTGCCCGGTCCCAGGCGGGCGGCGATGGATTGCAGATGGCGGAGCGGGCGGAAGCTGGTACGGACCGCCCACAGTGTCGCCACGATAAAAAGAGGCAGCGCAAAAGCAATAGGAAGTACATTGCCCAGGGCAAGGTGGCCGCTCAGTTCCTGCCGAATATCTTCGCGCTGTACGGAGCGAATCCAGAATCCGTTTTTCTCATCGTGTAATGTAAATGTGCGCCACCGGTAGTCGGAATGGCTGAGCCACCCAAATCCTGTCTTGTCGGGAGCAAGGGTATCCACCTCTCCGAACTTGTTCGGTAGGATCGGTTGGCCGGTTTCAGTCCAGACCTGAAAAGAAATTTTCTTTTCGTATCGGTGTCCGAGGCCGCCGGATAGGATCTCGTCCTCACGACTTTCGAACCAACGCTCTTCCGGCTCTGAGGTGTCCGCGGTTAGCGCCAGGGGGTCCAGAGTCTCACTCAGCGTATGTTGTAACTCCTGCCGGCTGCGATTCTCTGCCAAGTGACGAACGAGGCCCTCAACAATTCGGGTATTCTGAGCCAACTCCGCATCAAACAGTTCCTCCAGCTCGTGGCTGCTTTGCCAATAGCTCCAGGTCGAGGCTAGGGTAACAATAATCAAGGTCATTGCTGTATTCAGAAGGATGAGCGTACGAGTCAGTGACATCATCCAGCGTCCTTTGCGGCTTCGCTATCCAGGGTGTACCCAACGCCGCGTACCGTGCGTATCACGGATTTACCCAGGCGCTGGCGAAGGTGGTGAATATGTACCTCAAGCGTATTGCTCTCTGCGCCTCTGTCCCACCCATAGAGTACTTCCTCCAGCCGTCGCCTTGTGGCCACTCTGTCCGTGTTGCGCATCAGTACCTGCAGGATCTGAAATTCGGCCTTGGGTAGCTGGAAGCGCTTTTCCCCCACCTGAAGCTCCGCATGGTCCAAATTCAGGCGAATGGCGCCCGTTGTCAGGACGTTGTTGTCGGTATAGCCGTCGGTGCGCCGGATAACGGCTCTCATTCGCGCTTCAAGTTCTGCCATTTTAAATGGTTTGGTCAAATAATCGTCCGCCCCGAAATCGAGCCCTTGCACCCGGTCATCCAGCTCTTCGCGAGCGGTGAGAATAATAATGGGGGTTCGGCATTGTGCCTTTCTGGCTTGCCGAACAATCTCAAGACCATCCAGCCGAGGAAGCGTCAAATCGGCAATGGCGATATCAAAGGTTTGATCTTTCAGGGCATTCAGCCCCTTCCTGCCGTCATTGATCCAGTCAACCTGGTGCTGTGCCTGCTCTAGCATGCGGACCATGGTTTGGGCGAGCATCGAGTCGTCTTCAATCAGCAATATTCTCATGGTCCTCCCGCAGCAGCGTTGCGCCTGGAAATGGTGGATGCCCCCAGTGTGGCAGAGTTTTCTTAATTCTGGCTTAAGAATTCAGGGGGCATTGTTTAAGCGTTAATTAAGATAGCACCCTTAGCATGAGCAGGACAGAGTGCCTCACTGGAGTTTCATTTGATGTCATCTTCCTGCTTGTTGCCGTTAAAAGTGGACCTGTTCGATCCGTCCGTCACAGAGCTGATGCCCGTGGGGGGCTGGAAACTGTGCTCGGTAGATCCCGAATCACGGGCCACAGACGCTATTGCCTTCTTCATCGAACAGCGCTTTCGTGCGGCGTATGGGCGTTGCCCGTCGCTTGTTGTCCCCTCTCCTCTGATTCTTGTCGCCCGGTCCGGGCTGGTTATGGCCGCGGTGGGCACACGGCACGCGGCAGATCAGCCTTTGTTCCTTGAGGATTATCTGGACCATCCCATTGAGGATTATCTACCTCCAGGCGCCCTTGGCCATCGGGAAGGGGTCGTGGAGATCGCTCACTTGGCCGGCGCCGTTGAGGGCGTCAGTCGATTGTTCTTTCCCGCGATTGCTCGATGGTTGGTTACCCAAGGTGTCGAATGGATCTGTTTTACCGGAACTCAATCGATCCGGCTGAGTTTCGCAAAAATGGGTGTTAAACCGAGGGTACTCGGCCCAGCTTTGCCCGAGCGGCTGCAGGGGGCGGCGCAAGACTGGGGGGCGTATTACCAGAACCGCCCCGAAGTGGTGCTGGCGCACGTTCCCAGTGGTGTCGAGGCAATGCGGCACACCGGTTGGCTGGAAAAAACCACGGTCTGAGGTAGTCACTATGAATGAATTACTTGAGCGCTTGGCCCGGTGGTCTCTGTTGCACCCGAGCCGAGTGGCGCTTCGCGACGAGGAGCAGACGGTGACTTACCGACAGTTATGGAATCGTGTGCAAGGGGTTGCGCAGGCAATTATGGATTCGGGCGTTCAGCGACTTGGCCTGGTAGGTGACAACTCGGTTGCCTGGGTCGTAGCCGATTTGGCCTGCGTTCGTGCCGGGGTTGTCTCAGTGCCCGTTCCGACGTTCTTCTCGCCGTCGCAGCGTCAGCATCTTGTCGAAACGGCAGGATTGGACGGGATTCTGCTGTCCACGGCCGATGTGCGGGCTGAGGAGGTGGCCGAGACGGTTGGCGGTGGCCTTTGGATGCACCGTCTTCCCGTTGAGCGGGAACTGTCAGTGTTACCCCCGGGCACGGTGAAAATCACGTTCACTTCCGGCAGCACCGGCACGCCTAAAGGGATCTGTTTGTCCGCTGCACAACTGGGACGCACCCTGCGGGCTTTGGACACCCGATTGAGCCAGCTGGAGCTGCCGCAGCATCTTTCGGTTTTACCTTTGGCGACGCTTCTGGAAAACGTCGCGGGCGTGTATTTGAGTCTTTATCGAGGCGCTGAGGTGTCCGTTCCGGGACTTGCCAGCCTGGGGTTATCCGGTAGTAGTGGCATGGACTCACAGCGCTGGCTTTCAGAGCAGAATCATCGGCAACCAACGTCGTTGATTCTGGTGCCGGAGTTGGCACGGGTGCTGGTTGAGGGCGCGGAATCGGGCGCACTCCAGCACCGGGGTTATCGCTTCCTGGCCGTTGGTGGTGGGCGCGTATCGCCCTCGCTACTGCGCCGAGCGGAGAAGCTGGAATTGCCGATGTTCCAGGGCTATGGGTTGTCGGAGTGTGGTTCCGTGGTAGCGCTGAACGCACCCGCAGAGAATCGTATCGGTTCGGCGGGCCGCGTTCTGGACCATGTAGATGTCCATGTTGGCCCCGGTGGTGAACTGCAGATTTCTGGCAGCAGTTTTCTCGGTTACCTGGGAGAAACGCCCGTGGATGAATCGCATGCGGTAGCCAGTGGTGACCTGGGTTTTCTGGATCAGGACGGGTTTCTATGGGTGTCCGGACGGAAGAAGGACCTGCTGATCACCGGTTTTGGGCGCAATATCAGCCCGGAATGGCTGGAGGCGGAACTGACCCAAAGTACCGGTATGGCGCAGGCCCTGGTGTTCGGTGACGGGGAGCCCCACCCATTGGCGCTGCTGTACCCGGGACCAACTGACAACGGTGTGGAGGATTGTCGTCAGGCGATTGAGGCACTCAATGCAAATCTGCCTGACTATGCGCGCTTGAGTCACGTGTATCTGTTGCCTTGCCCGTTCCAGAACATAGATTCCACCGCAGTCACATCCAACGGCCGGATCAGGAGAGCACTGGTGCTGGAAAGCCTGGAGTCCTGGCTGGCGAGTGCCGAATGTCTTTCCACTCAATCCATTGAACAGCCTCAACCGAGAATGTTCGCCCAGGAGTAATCACTATGACTTTTTTTGATGAACTGCAAAATGCTTCCGAATTTGGCCGAAAAACGCTTTACGAGGCGCCGATCTTCAGTGCCATTGAGGATGGTCGTTTCGATATAAACAGCTACACCTATTTTCTGAGTCAGGCTTACCATCACGTAAAACATACCGCGCCTTTGATGATGGCCTGCGGTGCCCGCTTGCCGGATCGATTGGAGCCGGTGCGTAAAGCACTGGTGGAGTACATCGAGGAGGAGTATGGCCACCACGAGTGGATTCTCAATGATCTGAAAGCTTGTGCTGTCGACCCGGATACCGTTCGTAACGGTCAGCCTGATTTGCCGATCCGGTTGATGGTGGCTTTTTTGTACGACCTGATCAACCGAGGGAATCCGGTGGGGCTATTTGGCATGGTACAGGTGCTTGAGGGAACGAGTGTGGCCGTGGCAACGCCGATGGGAGAAAAAGTGCAGCGTACTTTGAACTTGCCGGATACTGCGTTCAGCTACCTCTACTCTCATGGAAGCCTGGATCAGGAGCACTTTCAATTTTTTCAAAGCCTGATGAACGGCATCACAGAGCGGGAAGACCAACGGGCGATCGTTGATGCGGCCAATGTCGTTTATCGGCTCTATGGGGATATGCTCAGAGATGTTCCATTGGCGTCACCGGCTGATCGGATCAGGGAGGTGCGTCGTGGTCTGGCGTAATCAGCGTTGGCTCATACTGGGAGCCTCCGGAGGAATCGGAGAGGCGCTGGGAGAGCAAATGGCCCGCAAAGGAGCTCGCCTTCTGCTCGCAAGCCGGTCGCCCACGCCCTGCCGTGCAGAAGGCTCTACTTACGTGCGGATTGACCTTGCGTCGGAGGATGTCGAGGCCCAAATGGCGGACATCTGTCAGCGCTACCCGGACATCGATGGCGTAATTCACTGCGCCGGTCAGGGCCTTTTCGCGGCCGTGGAGCAGACTCCGCTCCAGGAGCTGGAGCGGTTGTGGCGAGTGAACCTTCGTAGTGCTTACGCCGTGGCCCGCTGCTTTTCGAGCTACTTTCGTCAGCGCGGCCATGGTGAATTGGTATTTATTGGTTCCACGTTTGGAAGTATTGGCTTCCCTGGCTACTCGGCCTATTGCGCGACCAAGTTTGCCCTGCGGGGCCTGACCGAAGCGTTGCGCCGGGAGTGGGCAGACAGTGGGATTGCGGTACGTTATATCGCCCCTAGAGCGACCAGAACGGGTATGAATTCCCCGGCTGTTGTAGCCATGAACCGGGCGTTGGGGAACCGTTCTGACAGTCCGGAGGCCGTTGCTCTCGCGATTGTACGGACGATTGAGCGAAAGCGTGGGCGACGGTATCTGGGGTGGCCTGAACGGCTGTTTGTGGCTGTTAACAACCTTGTCCCGGCGGTGGTGGATACCGTGCTACGCCGAAAACTGTCCATTATTCAATCGTATCTCAAATCGGAGTACTGACATGAAACGTATCCTGTTGACCCTGTCGCTGTGTGTCGCCTCTGTAGGGGCACTGGCGGAAAAACCCATAGACGGACTGACCGACCTTCAACATCACTGGGCTGAGATTCAGTATAAAATGCCGGAGGCCGAGCGAGAGAAGGCCTTTGAAGCCTTGGCGGAGCAGGCTGATGCGCTGGTAGAGCAATACCCCGGGCGTGCGGAGCCGTTGATCTGGCACGGGATTGTGTTGAGCACTTATGCTGGGGCGAAGGGAGGTCTGGGTGCCCTGAAGTTGGTGAAAGTGGCCCGTAGCGATTTTGAGCTTGCGTTGTCGATCGATGCATCCGCGTTACAAGGGTCGGCCTACACATCACTGGGCAGCCTTTACTACCAGGTGCCCGGATGGCCCCTCGGCTTTGGTGACGACGAGAAAGCAGACGCCTACCTTAAAGAGGCGCTTGCCATCAATCCCGATGGCATTGATCCCAACTATTTTTATGGGGGTTTCCTCATGGACCAGGGCCGCCATGGTGAGGCTCGTCGTTATTTTCAGAAGGCATTTCAGGCCGAAAGCCGCCCGGATAGACCCTTGGCGGATGAAGGCAGACGAGCCGAGATAAAGGAGAAATTGTCCGAACTGCCCACTTCTGAATAAGCTGGTGTGTTTGAGGTTGCTGGATTTCCGTGGGCCTGAGTGATGATCGGTCGGGGGCGATATGGTACATTGCCCATCCCCCTGATCTTAACCTGTGAATGGCTTACGAACTGGATATTTAGTAATGTCACCTCTTGCGCTTCTTTCGCTATCCTTTGCCATGTCGACCGACGCCTTTGCGGCCGCGGTTGGGAAAGGGGCGAGTTTACACCGCCCGCGTTTTTCTGAAGCGCTTCGCACCGGCGTTATTTTTGGTCTGATTGAGTCCATCACTCCGATTATAGGCTGGCTTCTGGGGCGTAGCGCATCCACCCTGGTGGAAAACTGGGATCACTGGATCGCCTTCGCGGTCTTGACTGGGCTCGGCTTGCATATGGTGATCGAAGGTTGCAAACATCAGGAGACACCAGAGGCGGTTATTCAACGGCACTCATTCATCCGTCTGGCGCTAACGGCGGTTGGAACAAGCATTGATGCCCTGGCTGTCGGGGTCGGGCTAGCGTTTGTTGAGGTGAATATTCTGTTCGCGGCGGGTTGTATCGGTTTGGCAACGCTGTTCATGGTGACGACCGGAGTAATGGTGGGTCGGAGTATAGGCTCAGCTTTCGGGCGAAGAACGGAGGTGTTGGGCGGTGTAATTCTGGTTTTGGTAGGTGCTTTTATCCTCAACGATCATATTTCCTTTGTCTGACTATGCTATACCTAACGGAACCGATTTTTTCTGATCAGGAGGTGATATGAGCAGTTTGATACAGACGAGTGGGCGGGAAAGCTACTCCGCGATTTCGGTGATCAACCACTGGATTACCGTGTTGCTGGTAATGGCAATGTTGATTCTGGGGTTGCTGGCGTCAGCGGCGCCGGACAGTGCCGAAGATTTCATCATGTCGGTACACGTCAGCCTCGGCTTCTTTGTGTTCTGGTTTGTGCTCTGGCGGGCGGCCTACCGCGTGCACCAGGGGTTTCCGCCCACTCAGGGGCAAACCCCGTGGCAGCGCCAGCTGGCATGGTGGGTGCATCGCCTCGTATTGGGGTTACTGGTATTGCAGGTTTTTACCGGCCCGTTGTACCTGTTCACCGAAAATGAAGGTGTCAATGTGTTTGGCTGGTTCACGGTGCTGATCCCGCTGGAGAGCCTGGCCTTTATCCATGAGCCGGTGGAAGTGCTGCATGTCATTACCGGGCTTTACGTGCTCCCGGCGTTGTTATTGCTGCATATTGTGGGGGCGTTTCATTACTTCTGGCAACGTCGGTCCGTTACCCCCGCCGAATTGGGAGAGTGACCCAGTGGGCTCCGATGGCATTAGAAGCGGTGTGCTCAAGGACGGGAGCGGGCAATGACCTTTATCTGGTTTATCCTCGCCGCTCTGGCGGAAATCGCCGGTTGTTACACCTTCTGGATGTGGCTCAGGCTGGATCGCTCCGCCTGGTGGTTGGTGCCGGGTGTGATTTCGTTGTGCCTGTTTGCGTTTTTCCTGACGCGGGCCGATGCCGAATTGGCCGGGCGGGCCTTTGCCGCCTATGGCGGTGTTTATATTGCGGCGTCGCTGGGTTGGATGGCGTTGTTGGAGCACCGCTCCCCGCAGCTGTTTGATTACCTTGGGGCGTTGGTGTGTATCGGTGGGGCGGGGTTGATTTTGTATGGCGGACAGCGGTTGGGTGGATGACGCACCTCGGGCTTGTCCACCATCAACCCAACCTCAGAGCTATCCGTAGGGCGGGTCGGTCCGACGTTTCGGAGCGAAGCGCACCCGCCGTCTTTCACAAAACCAGAAACCTACTCGAGCTCCCAACCCGCCAACTGAATCCGCGCTGCGGCGCCGTACAATTTGCTGGCATCACCCTCGACTGTACCCTCGGGTACCAACGCGGGCCAGAGTGACGCGACCGCGTTCAGCTGCGTCTCCACCTCGGCCACAGCGTCCGGGCTCTCCTGACGCTGTACATCATTCAGCAATGCGAGGCGAGCCTTGGCCGCTTCGACAAAACCGTAGGCGTCCTGGTATTCGTGGGCGTTGACGATCTCGCCGTTGCGAACGCCGATGGCGTACTCCTCAGCCGCAGTGCGAACCATGCGCTCGATACTGGCCAGCGCGACTTTCAGGCTGGCATTTTGCAGATTCTCGGCATCGGCAATGCCCGCTTCCAGCTCCCGGTGACGCTGCTCGACCATCTCAACGGACTGGCCCTGTTCAACGGCGTCGGCCAGAGCACTCAGCGCCTCAGCAAAGCCCTCTTCATCGCGAGCAGCGAAGGCGGGCTTCAATCCTGCGTACAACTCATCACCGGGGTGTTTCATGTGGGTGAGCGCCATGTCTTTGTGGCCGGCCTTGTACAGTTGCACGCCCACCCACAGGTGACCGCGCACCAGGCCCAACTGGCCGAGGTAGGCGGCGTCGTCTTTGGTCAGGTCGGCAGCGCCGCCACCTTCACCGCCTTCTCCCTCACCCCCTTCGCCTTCACCGCCCTCACCGGCGAGTGCGGCCACCTGCAGGGTCTGCTGGCTGGCGTGATGGTCAAAGGGCGTGCTGTCGGCCGCCTGACTGGTGACGCCGCTGGAGGCAAGCAGGGCGGCGCCTAGGCCGAGCCAGACTTTGCGTTGTTCTTTCATGATAGAGCTCCCATTCTGGAAAGGGTGGCATAATGCCCCGGATTCTGGCATAAATGAGAGTGAGTCTCAATATAGGGTATGCAATGATTCTTTACATTCAAGATGTGCTCGACGCCGGCACCCTGTCTGCGGTGCAAGAGCGGCTGGCCTCTCAGGCCTTCGACGATGGTGCCGCCAGCGCCGGTTGGGCGGCCAAACCGGTCAAGCGCAATGAACAGGCCCGGGATGACAAGACCCGTGCGGCCATCGTTCGTCTGGTGGAGGAGCGGCTTCGGGCGCACCCCCTCTTTGCCAGTGCGGCGCTGCCCAAAAGCTTTCCCAGAATCCTGATCAATCGCTATGGGCCCGGTATGCATTACGGGTCCCACATGGATGATGCAGTGATTCACGGCCAGCGCACGGATCTGTCGTTCACCCTGGGGCTGACACCCGCCGCCGATTACGAGGGGGGCGAGCTGGTGCTGGAGGACAGCACAGGGGATCGGGCCTGGAAGGTAGATGCGGGGGATCTGCTGCTGTACCCCACCACTTACCTGCATCGGGTGGAGGCGGTTCGCACCGGGCAGCGGATGGCGGTGGTCGGTTGGGTGCGCAGTCTGGTGCGGCGCAGTGAACAGCGGGAAATTCTGCTGGACTTGGATACCGCGCTGCGCACCGAGTTTGATGCCCACGGAAAAACCGAGCAGTTCGATCGCCTGAGTCGCAGCCGCAATAATTTACTCAGGCTGTGGCTGGAGGATTGAACTTTGGCCGTGGGCCCCTCATCTAACATAAAGTGTTGTTAAGGCGCTTGTACCTTTGCGCAGGCTCCGCTAGCGTAGATGGATCCATATTGAACTGGCCAACGGAACTTAAATGGTAAATCGCTCCCTGTTCACTCTGCTGCTCGCGCTGCTTTTGAGCGCTAGCCTTTCGGTCCCCGTGGTGGCCGATTGGGGGTATGAGAACGGGAAAGCCTTTGCCGATGTGGCCCTGGACAGCGCTGGTCTCTCGGCGTCATCGTTTGACACGGATTCGGACGATGGCTCTTCTGCCGTGTTTCTTTGGCCGGTGGCTGCCCTCCAGTCGGGGGTGGGTGAAAGCCTGCCGCCCTCGCCCTTCCTGCTTCGAACCTCGGAGCGTCCTCCTGCCCGGGCCTCGCCGGTCCGTTTGTGATTCGATTGATCTTTTAAAGTTTGGGCTTCAGCCCATTGTCGAATCTTGGCTGGCATCCATAGGTGGTGCCCGTCTCGGAGGTAATTTTCATGAAAGCGTTAAACATATACAAACTAGATCCTGTGGATCATCTGGTTAAGCCCAGAGAGTTTGAGGATCTGACTGAACACTCACCCGCGCTGGATTTGATGACCGACTTTCGCGCTCATCAACCCCACACCGTTGAATCCAGTGTGTCTGCGGTGGGCGTTGCCCGCCTGATGGCTATGGAAGGTGTGAGCTGTAAGTTGGTGGTCAATGCTCAGCAGGAGTTTATTGGACTACTGACAGCCGAGCGTCTTTCCGAACAGTACATTCTGGTAGCCCAGACGCTGCAGGGCGTCGAGCGTGGTGATTTGACCGCAGGCGATTTGATGTTACCCAGGGCTTCAATTCCGGCGCTGGATTTAGAGGCTTTAACATCGGCGACGGTGGGTGATCTGGTACAAGTGCTACGTGAAACGGGTGAGACACACTGCTTGGTGCTGGACCGTGACCAGCACCATATCCGGGGTGTCATTGCGGTGGACGATATCGCCGAGCGCCTGCATCGCGAGGTGCCGATTGTTCCCAAGCGATCCATCGCTCGGGCTCTGTCTTCCTAGTCATCAGCTCAGCGGCGCTGTAACGCCTTACAGCGCCGCCAAGTGAAGACCATCATCATTACCAGAACCACTACGCCGCCGACGGCCCAGAGGTTGCCCTGATACAGCTGGAGCAACAGGTAGCGTACCTGATGGCCGCCGTCGGTAAAGGCGGTAATCAGGCCCAGGCCCTCGGCATCAAAGCCGGAGGTCTGATTGGCCAACTCCGTGTACAACGGAGCCAGGTGAGTGGAAATCAACAGAAAGGTAATGATGACGGGGATGCCCGCGAGTACCGCGCGGATGACATTGCCACGAAACATCAATACCGAAATCGACATCACCGAAATCAGGTTGGGCAAGTCGCCCAGAGGCAGCACCCGGTTGCCCGGCAGAACCAGGGCGATCAGTACCGCCACCACCATCAGTATCAGGCCGGTGACAATTACCGACTTGTGACTCATCAGAAAACCGGTATCCAGTGCGACCACGAGATTCTTGCGGGACGGAAAGCGCCGCTCGACCTGAACGCGCAGCGCGTGGGTGATCGGCATCATGGCTTCTCCGATCAGGCCGGCACTCTTTGGCAACAGGAACATCACCGCGGCGATGTGCACCGCGAGCTCCAATGTCTGCTTTGTGTCGTAGCCAGCGGCAAAGGCCAACACCAGCCCGATCAGCACCCCGATGACCATCGGCTCACTGAAGAACGCCAGCCAACTCATGGAGTGATCCTTCTCGGAGCTGTCTTGGCCGTCCTCGTCGGCGCCGGGCACATCGTGGCTGATGGCGGCTTTCTCTGGATTGTAGGAGAGGCGGTTGAAACCCGGAATGCGATCAAATACCCAGTTGATGCAGGCGGTGTAAGGCACGATGCCATTGACCGACACCGGCGAGGCCGACACGCCCTTGAGCCCCAGTTCGCGCTCCACATCCGGCGCGGTCCACTCGGTCAGCTTGAAGCAGTAAACGGCCAACAACAGCGTGGCTGAAAGCCCCAACACCATGCTGCCGCTGGTGGCCATCACCAGTGCCCCGAGCAGGGCGAAGTGCCAATAGTTCCACAGATCGATATACACCGTGCGGGTCCAGCCCACCGCGAGCATGAAAATATTCAGAAACAGAATCAACGGAATGGACAGCGCCGCCAGCGGTGAGGACCAGGTAATGGCGGCCAACGGTGGCCAGCCCACATCGAGCACGTTGTACTCCAGGCCGCGAATGACCATCAATTGCTCCACCGCGGGTTTGATGTTCGCCACGAAGAAGTCAAAGGCGATAAAGACCCCCGCAAAACCCACCGCCAGCTCAACGGTGCTCAACAGAGACTTCTTGAACGGCAGCCGGACCGCCAGGGCGATAATAAAAATGATCGCCGGCAGCATGACGTAGGCTTTGAAACTGAAGAAGGCGTCGAGGAGTTGCTGAATGGTGTCCACGGGAGAGTCCTGGCTGGAAATGGGTGGAGGACTTTAGTGATCCGCCGACTTAGAGTCAAGGTGACGTTATGATTGTTGGTGTAGGTTAGGTGTTGGTGTCGGATTACGGCCTTCGGCCTAATCCGACCTACTGGGCAGTGACGTTTTAGTAGGTCGGGTTAGGCCGAAGGCCGTAACCCGACAATTACCTGCCGTAGTATTCGTGGGGCCGAGCGCAGCGGTATAAGCGCGCATCCTCCGCAACCCGACACTCTCGTTGGCACCACATGCCGGCTACCACCGGCGCCGTGCCACGCTTTATTCTGGCTGCAAGCCTAGATTCCTGACGATATTGGCTACCGGCTCGTACTGGTTCATCGTATAGAAGTGCAGGCCCGGCGCTCCGTTCTCCAGCAGTGTCTCACACAGCTCAGTCACCAGTTCTTCACCAAACGCTTTGATGCTGTCGCTGTCATCGCCGTAGGCTTCCAGGCGCTTGCGCATCCAGCGGGGAATCTCTGCGCCGCAGGCGTCGGAAAAACGGGTCAGGTTTTTGAAGCTGATGATGGGCATGATGCCGGGCACGATGGGCTGGGTGATGCCCGCTTTGTGGCACTGGTCCATAAAGTAGAAGTAGGCATCCGGGTTGTAGAAGTATTGGGTAATACCGCTGTTGGCGCCCGCATCGAACTTGCCTTTCAGGAATTTGACGTCGTCGTCGTAGCTCTTGGCCTGGGGGTGGATTTCCGGGTAGGCCGCCACTTCCAGATGGAAGTGATCGCCAAAGTGCTTGCGGATAAAGGCCACCAGTTCATTGGCGTATACCATCTGGTAGCCGCCGCCGACGCCGGAGGGCATGTCGCCGCGCAGGGCAACGATGCGGTCGATACCGGCGTCTTGGTATTCCTGAATCAGTTCAATGATGGTGGCTTCGTCATCACCGCCAAAGGACAGGTGCGGTGCCACGGATACGCCTTCACTTTTGAAGTGCTTGACGATGCCTTTGGTGTTATCGCGCGTGGAGCCACCGGCGCCGTAGGTGACGGAGAAGAAGTCCGGGGCGAACTCGGAGAGCTTCTTGCGTACGTTCAGAAGTTTTTCCCGGCCCTGGTCGGTTTTGGGGGGGAAGAATTCGAAACTTAGTTGGGGTTGATCGGTGTCGGTCATTTTGGGTGGTGCTCTTTGGTCTTTTTTCGTAGATTCAGGGTTGGGTTACGGCGGGTGCGCTTCGCTTACCGCGCCCTACGCAGACTTTCGTAGGGCGGATAAGGCCGAAGGCCGCATCCGCCGTAACCATTACTCAATTAATACTTATAGCTTTCCGGCTTAAACGGCCCTTCCACCGGCACGTCGATGTACTCGGCCTGCTGCGGGGTCAGCTTGGTGATCACGCCACCAAAACCTTCGACCATGTCTTTGGCCACTTCTTCGTCCAGCTTCTTGGGCAGTACCTTCACGTACAGGTGCTCCTTCTTCTGGTCCTTGGGCAGGTCGGCGAACTTGCGCTCGTACAGGTACATCTGTGCCAGTACCTGGTTGGCGAAGGAGCCGTCCATGATGCGCGAGGGGTGACCGGTGGCGTTGCCCAGGTTCACCAGGCGACCTTCTGAGAGCAGGATCAGGTGATCGTTGCTGTCCTTGTCCCGGTAAATTTTGTGCACCTGCGGCTTTACCTCTTCCCAGTGCCAGTTCTTGCGCATATAGGCGGTGTCGATCTCGCTGTCGAAGTGACCGATGTTGCACACCACGGCGCTGCTTTTCAGGGCGCGCAGCATGGGCGCATCGCAGACATTGACGTTGCCGGTGGTGGTGACTACCAGGTCCGTGTTGCTTAGCACCGCGTGGTTGATGTCTTCGTCTTTACCGGAGTTGACGCCGTTTGTGTAAGCGGAGACCACTTCAAAGCCGTCCATGCACGCCTGCATGGCGCAGATCGGATCGACCTCGGTCACTTTGACGATCATGCCTTCCTGACGCAGTGAAGCGGCCGAACCTTTGCCCACATCGCCATAACCGATGACCAGCGCTTTTTTACCGGCCAGCAGGTGGTCGGTGCCACGCTTGATGGCATCGTTCAGGCTGTGGCGGCAGCCGTACTTGTTGTCGTTCTTGGCTTTGGTCACTGCATCATTGACGTTGATGGCGGGGACTTTCAGCTCGCCTTTTTTCAGCATGTCCAGCAGACGGTGCACACCGGTGGTTGTTTCTTCAGAGATGCCGTGAATCTTGTCCAGTTGCTCCGGGTATCTCTCGTGCATCAGGCCGGTCAGGTCGCCGCCGTCATCGAGAATCATGTTGGAGTCCCAGACCTTACCGTCTTTATTGACGGTCTGTTCGATGCACCACCAGAACTCTTCTTCGGTCTGGCCTTTCCAGGCAAACACCGGAATGCCGGCAGCGGCGATGGCGGCCGCGGCGTGATCCTGGGTGGAGAAAATGTTGCACGAGGCCCAGCGTACTTCCGCGCCCAGTTCCACCAGGGTTTCGATCAACACGGCGGTCTGGATGGTCATGTGAATGCAGCCCATGATCTTGGCGCCGGCCAGCGGCTTTTCCGCTTTGTATTTGCGGCGCAGTGCCATCAGTGCGGGCATTTCGCCTTCAGCGATGTCGATTTCGCGACGGCCCCAGTCGGCGTCTTTCTGGAATTGTTCGGCGGTTTTGGCGGCGACTTTGTAGTCGGTGAAGTTGGCAGCAATGTTCATGGTGTAGCTCCGGTTAAGCGTTGGAATTCGGTTTGGTGCGAGTGTCGGTTTGGGTGATGGCGGATGCGCGCGTTGCGCTTATCCGCCCTACGGATACCTCAGAGGTTGCGTAGGGCGGATAAGCGAAGCGCATCCGCCGTTACCTTACGTCACGCGTTTACAAATACTTCTTCAACTGCTCGGCCCTATCGGTCTTCTCCCAGGTAAAGTCCGGCAGCTCCCGACCAAAGTGTCCGTAAGCGGCGGTGGGTCGGTATATCGGGCGCTTCAGGTCAAGCATGTCGATCAGGCCCTTGGGCCGCAGGTCGAAGTGCTCGCGTACGATTTTGGCGATTTCGTTGTCCGGCAGTTTGCCAGTGCCGAACGTGTTGATTGAAATCGAGGTCGGCTCGGCCACGCCGATGGCGTAGGAGACCTGAATTTCACAGCGACTGGCGAGGCCCGCGGCAACGATGTTTTTCGCCACATAGCGACCGGCGTAGGCGGCGGAGCGGTCCACTTTCGAGGGGTCTTTCCCCGAGAAGGCGCCGCCACCGTGACGGGCCATGCCGCCGTAGGTATCGACAATGATCTTCCGGCCGGTAAGACCGCAGTCACCCACCGGGCCACCGATGATGAACTGGCCGGTCGGGTTGATGTGGTACCGGGTATCGGCGTGCAGCCATTCGGCGGGCAGCACCTTGTTAATGATTTCTTCACGCACCGCTTCGCGGATTTGGCTCTGACTGACATCCGGGTTGTGCTGGGTGGACAACACCACCGCATCCACTGCCACCGGCTTGCCGTTGTCATAGCGCAGGGTCACCTGGCTCTTGGCGTCCGGGCGCAACCAGGGCAGGGTGCCGTTCTTGCGCAGCTCGGCCTGCTTTTCCACCAGGCGGTGAGAGAAGTAAATCGGCGCGGGCATCAGCACGTCGGTTTCATCCGAGGCGTAGCCGAACATCAGGCCCTGGTCACCGGCACCCTGATCTTTGGCGGAGGCTTCGTTTTCGTCCACGCCCATGGCGATGTCGGAGGACTGCTTGCCAATGGCGTTGAGTACGGCGCAGGAGGCACCGTCAAAACCCACGTCGCTGGAGTTGTAGCCGATGTCCAGAATGACCTGGCGAATCAGGTCTTCCAGGTCCACGTAAGTGGAGGTGCGCACTTCCCCGGCCACGATGGCCATGCCGGTTTTGACCAGGGTTTCCACCGCAACGCGGGCGTTGGGATCGTCTTTGAGAATCGCATCCAGCACGGCGTCGGAAATCTGGTCCGCTAGTTTGTCCGGGTGGCCTTCGGATACGGATTCCGAGGTAAACAGTGAGTACTCAGCCATGGGCGGCTCCTATATCAAGGTCGTGAACAGTCAAAGTCGTGAATGCTATTTACGGTTGTAACGGATTAACGGACTTAAAAAATTGTCGTAACTGGATCTGAAAACCATTGCGCAAAGCGAAGTAAACGCTCTGCCCTTCGCTCAGGCCGGCATCGAACGCCCAGCGGGACAGATCGTCCGGCTCGAAACCCTGCCACAGGTCGCCGCAGGCTTCCCGGGCCCAGGTCTGCTCGTGGCGGCACAGGTCGGTTACCAGCAGGGCGCCGCCGCGCACCAGGGCGGAGCTCAGGTCCTGAAAGATGTCCGCTGGTGACGGGGTGTGGTGCAACACCATGTTCACCACGATGCAATCGGCCAGCACTTTATGGGCTTTCAGGGCCCGGGTGTCGCCACCAATAAACTCGACATTGCTCAGCCCCCGTTCGGCCGCCAGAGCTTGAGCGCGCTCCAGCATGGTGGGCGCGTTATCCAGCGCCACCAGATGCTTGAACCGCCGGGCCAGCACCGGCAGGAACTCGCCTTCCCCCGGGCCCACTTCCAATGCCAGATGGTGGTCCGGCAGGGGCGTATTGGCCAGCAACTGCCCTACCTGTTCGGCGTACACCGGGTAGCTGGCGATCAGGTCCTGCTGGGCGCGGAATTTGTGGGCGTTGTCCGCGAAAAAATGCTGTGAAGCGAGTGCTCGCTCACCGCGAAGGGCTTTTAAACGCTCGCTCAAGGCTGCCGGCAGGGGCTCCCGATCCAGCGTCGCGAACAACTGTTGCTGCAGAGTCTGCAGGGGATTGTCCGGGGCCAGGTAGGCGCGCCGGTAGAAAATCGAGTTGCCCTCCCGCCGCGGCGCCAGCAGCCCGGCGTTGGTCAGCACCTTCAGGTGATGACTCATACCGGACTGTTTGGCATCCAGCAACTGGCACAGCTCCAGCACCCCAAAGGAGTCCCGTTTCATGACCCGCAGAATGTCCAGACGCAGGGAATCGCCGGCGGCTTTGAGCAGCTGGGGCAGTGCGTCCGGCGCAAGGGTGTCCGGGTCAGGGAGAGTCTGGGCTTGATTCATGGAGAGGGAGTTTAGCAGGGGTTTGGTTCTATATCAAAATATTTTGATATAGGTGGTTGGCAATGCCCTTAATAGTCATAAAAACTATAACAAGGCTTTACTGTCGGCCTCGGGTAGGGGAAAATAGCGCGCTTTATGATCAATGCAGTGAAAGTTGGGCGGAACAGTTAAAATTCTCCGCCAAATGTCATACAATTAGCGGCCAGCTCAGCCAGGTGGGTCCGATCGTCGGGACGACCGAGCGTCATACAAGAGCCGTACAATCCGCGTTGTGAGCGCAGAGACCCCAAGAACACAGATGAATACCCCGTGTCCTGACGCTTCCGAATCGACGCGACCGGAGTCCGAGCCAGCGTGACTTGAAGCCGGCAGAGGCCAGAGATCCTGGCCCAGATGCTGAATCAACTTGGCCCATGCCGCCATTGCCCGGTGGGCCGTCAGCGGCCGGTAAAACCCAGAACACCCAACCATTATCGAAGGAGCTATTCAAAACATGCCCACTCGTAACGATCTAGCCAATGCGATTCGCGCCCTGAGTATGGACGCCGTCCAGAAAGCCGCCAGCGGCCACCCCGGCGCCCCCATGGGTATGGCGGACATCGCCGAAGTCCTGTGGAATGACTTCATGAAGCACAACCCGCAGAACCCGGAATGGGCCGATCGCGACCGCTTCATCATGTCCAACGGTCATGGCTCCATGCTGGTTTACTCTCTGCTGCACCTGACCGGCTATGACCTGCCGATCGACGAACTGAAAAACTTCCGTCAGTTGCACTCCAAAACCCCGGGCCACCCGGAGCTGGGCTACACCCCCGGTGTTGAAACCACCACTGGCCCGCTCGGTCAGGGTTTGGCCAATGGTGTCGGCATGGCGCTGGCTGAGAAGAGCCTGGCGGCCCAGTTCAATCGCGATGGTCACGACATTGTCGATCACTACACCTACGTGTTTGCCGGTGACGGCTGCCTGATGGAAGGCATTTCCCACGAAGCCAGCTCTCTGGCTGGTACTCTGGGCCTGGGCAAGTTGATCGTGTTTTACGATGACAACGGCATCTCCATCGACGGTGAGGTTAAAGGCTGGTTCACCGACGATACCCCCAAGCGTTTTGAAGCCTATGGCTGGCACGTGGTGCCGGGCGTAGACGGTCACGATTCGGCGGCCATCAAGGCGGCGATCGAAGCCGGCCGCGCTGAAACCGACAAGCCCACCATCATCTGCTGCAAAACCGTGATCGGTTTTGGTTCGCCCAACAAGGCGGGCAGCCACTCCTCCCACGGCGCGCCCCTGGGTGATGATGAAATTGCCCTGACCCGCGAGAAGCTGGGTTGGAAACACGGTGCGTTTGAAATTCCGGACGAAGTCTACAAAGGTTGGGACGCCAAAGAGAAGGGTAAGGCCGCCGAGAGCAGCTGGACCGAGCGTTTCGAGGCGTACAAAAAAGCCCACCCCGAACTGGCCGCTGAATTTGAGCGCCGCGTGATCAAGCGTGAGCTGCCGGCCGACTTCGCCGCCAAAGCGAACGAGTTCATCAAAGAGTGCCAGGCCAAGAAAGAAGATATGCCCAGCCGGAAGGCGTCGCTGAAGTCCATCGAAGCCTTCGGCAAGATTCTGCCCGAGCTGATGGGTGGCTCCGCCGACCTGGCGGGTTCCAACCTGACCATCTGGGACGGTTCCAAGCCGATCACCAAAGAAGACGCCTCCGGTAACTATGTGTACTACGGGGTACGCGAGTTTGGCATGAGCGCCATGATGAACGGAATCACCGCTCACGGTGGTTTCATTCACTACGGCGCCACCTTCCTGATGTTCATGGACTATGCCCGCAACGCCGTGCGGATGTCCGCTCTGATGAAGCTGCCGAACATCTTTGTCTACACCCACGACTCCATCGGTCAGGGCGAAGATGGTCCGACTCACCAGCCGGTTGAGCACATGGCCACCCTGCGCGCCACACCGAATATGGACGTATGGCGCCCCTGTGATGCGGCCGAAACCGCCACCGCCTGGAAGCTCGCGGTCGAGAACAAGGATCGCCCGAGCGCGCTGGTCTTCAGCCGTCAGGGTCTGCCCGCCATGGAGCGTACCGACGAGCAGGTGGAAGCGATTGCCCGCGGTGGTTATATCCTGAGCGATTGCGACGGCGAGCCGGAAGTCATTCTGATGGCCACCGGTTCCGAAGTGGCGCCGACCCTGGAAGCCGCCAACCTGCTGACCGAGAAAGGTCGCAAGGTGCGCGTGGTGTCCATGCCGAGCACCACCCTGTTCGATATGCAGGGCAAGGAATACCAGAACGAAGTGCTGCCGCGCAGCGTCACCGCCCGGGTGGCGGTGGAAGCCGCCCACGGCGACCAGTGGCGCAAGTACCTGGGCCTGGATGGCGCTACCGTGACTCTGGATACCTTCGGGGAGTCCGGTAAAGGTGGCGACCTGATGAAGCACTTTGGCTTCACTGCGGAAAACATCGCCAAAACCGCCGAAAGCCTGCTGTAAGCGGTTCCGGCCGCTCCCCGAGCGCCTCGCGAGAGCGCGCGTCGGCGACGGCCGGGCGCGAATGCGCTATCATTAGCCCGACTCGCCCGAGTCGGGCTATTTTTTTCCGGGGTGGTTGTCAGACCCGACGGCCACCCAGAATGCAACGAATTTGGAGCCATTCATGACCGTAAAACGAATGCAAGACCAGGACCTGTCCGGAAAGCGCGTACTGATCCGCGAGGACCTCAACGTCCCGATTCGCGATGGCAAAATCACCAGCACCGTGCGCCTGGACGGCGCCGTGCCCACGATCAAGAAAGCCCTGGAAATGGGCGCCAAGGTCATGGTGATGTCCCACCTGGGGCGTCCGGAAGAGGGCCAGTTCAGCGAGGAAGACTCCCTGGCACTGGTCGCCAAGGCGCTGGGCGAGTCTCTGGGTAAAGACGTCCCCCTGATCCGCGATTGGGTCGACGGTGTGGATATGGGCGACGGCGACGTAGTGTTGCTGGAGAATGTGCGCTTCAATAAGGGCGAGAAGGCCAACGACGACGAGCTGGCCAAGAAAATGGCCAAGCTGTGCGACGTGTTTGTGATGGACGCCTTCGGCACCGCACACCGCGCCCAGGCCTCTACTCACGGTGTGGCCAAGTACGCGCCCGTCGCCTGCGCCGGTCCGCTGTTGGCCAACGAGCTGGATGCCTTGGGCAAGGTACTGGATAACCCGGAGCGCCCGCTGGTGTCCATCGTGGGTGGTGCCAAGGTCTCGTCCAAGTTGAGCGTGCTGGACTCGCTATCCAAGATCTCCGACACCCTGGTGGTCGGTGGCGGCATCTCCAACACCTTTGTGGCCGCGGCCGGTTACGAAGTGGGTAACTCCCTGCACGAGAAAGACCTGATCCCCGAAGCGCAGCGTCTGACCAACACCACCGAAGTGATCTACGCCACTGACGTGCGTACCACCACGGCCGGGTTTGATGATTGGGCCAATGATACGCCGACCGAAGTGAAGAAGGTCGATCAGATCGGCGCCGATGAAGAAATCATCGACTACGGTCCGGAAACCGCGGCGCGCGTGGCGGAGATCATCAAGAACGCCAAAACCATTCTGTGGAATGGTCCCTGTGGTGTGTTCGAGTTTGATGCCTTTGCCAAGGGCACCAAAGTCGTGGCCGACGCCATCGCCGAGAGCAGCGCCTTCTCCGTCGCCGGCGGCGGTGACACTCTGGCCGCCATCGACAAGTGGCACCTGGCGGACAAGATCTCCTACATCTCCACCGGTGGTGGCGCCTTCCTGGAGTTTGTCGAAGGTAAAGTATTGCCGGCTGTAGAGATTCTGGAGCAGCGCGCGAACGACTGATCGTTCACGTCACGCGAAACAAAAAGGCGGCCGCGTAAGCGGGCCGCCTTTTTTGTGGCGGCGGATGCGGCCTTCGGCCTTATCACCGCACAAACGCATCCATCAACGCCATCACATCCCGCGCTTCCGTCATGCTGCACGGATTGTCCCGCTCTCCCTGAAAATAACGCACCACCTGCTCAATCATCGGTTGCTGGATATGGGGTGGGTTGGGTAAGCGGAAAGTCTGCTCCCCATCCTTATTGAAAAGCCTCAATACCTGCTCTCCAAAAAAATTGATGGTTATCCGCCCCTCGGTGCCGATCACCTCACACAGATCCCGCGCCTCGGATTCCGGCACCGCAAAGTGCCAACGCCCCTGTAGCACCACGCCGCTGTCGAACTCGGCCCAGCCGTGTACACAATCATCGGCTTTGTAGTGACCGCCCTGATTGGTGCCAAACCCGTTCGCCCGGGACACCGGACCGAACCAGTGCAGCATCAGGTCCAATTGATGGGGAGACAGATCGTGAAACAGACCGCCACCGGCAATGGACGGCTCAATGCGCCAGTTCTCTTCAGAGTTGGCGATCAACGCTGAGTCCGCCGGTTGCAGCATATCCAGCCGAACGATCAATGGCCGCCCAATCGCGCCCTCGTCCAGTAACGCCTTCAACTTCATGAAGCTCGGTAAAAACCGCCGGTAGTGAGCCGCGCAAAGCTTGCCGTTTGAGGTGCTCTCGGCCGCAATCATCGCTTCGCACTCGGCCGCGTTGCGCGCGACCGGCTTTTCCACATACACGGATTTTCCGGCGGCCAGTGCGGCAACAGCGTAATCTTTATGACTGGCGGGAGGCGTGGCGATATAAATGGCATCGATATCGGGATCGCTCAGCAGCGCCTCGGCATTGTCGGTCCATTGGGGGACACCGTGGCGCCGGGCAAAGTCCTCCGCCTTGGCCGCATTGCGGCGCATGACGCTGACCAGCTCCGAGCCTGGCGCCTTCTGAAAGCCCGGCCCGCTTTTGATTTCGCAGACATCGCCGGCGCCGATGATGCCCCAGCGGATGGTGTGCGGTGTCTCTGACATGGTGACCTCTGGCGCAAGTGATCCCGTTGATGGAAATAGGGGTAGACTATAGCAGGCCCCCAACGCGCGCCCAACTGAACAGGACTCGCTTATGACCAATACTGAATGGCCCACCGCCCCGGAATCCAATCTGGAGTGTCCGAAGGTCGATGGCCGCTATCAGATTCAGATCGTGACGCCCCGGGTGGCGGATGTGGGCGGCATCCCGGTGAACCGGATTCTGCCGCGCCGACAGCGGCGGACCATCGGCGCCTGGTGCTTTCTCGATCACGCCGGACCCAGCCGCTTTCCGGAGGATGCCCCCGGCTTTCGGGTCGGGCCCCACCCGCACATCGGGTTGCAGACCTTTACCTGGATGATTCAGGGGGAGGTGTTGCACCGGGACAGTCTCGGCAGTGAGCAGGTGATTCGCCCGGGGCAGGTCAACCTGATGACTGCGGGTCACGGCATTGCCCATACCGAAGAGGCCACCGGTCCAGAGCCGATGATGCACGCCGCTCAGTTATGGATTGCCTTGCCCAAAGCGCACAAAGATACGGCACCGCGGTTTGATCACTACCCGGAGTTGCCTCGCTGGCAGGAGCGGGATGTCGAGGCGACGCTGCTGGTGGGCGAGTACGCCGGCCGTCAAGCACCCACGCTGAGTTTCAGTCCGCTGGTCGCGGTGGAATTTCTGGCGGAGCAGGCCGGTGATCTGACTCTGAGTTTGCGACCTGACTTCGAATACGGTCTGGTCGCCCTTGAGGGCGATATTCAGGTGGAGGGTGAAGCGTTTGCCGCCAACCACCTCGCGTATATCGGTGGTGGTCGCGATGAAGTACGCGTCCATTTGACGGCGGGTACCCGCCTGCTGATGCTGGGCGGAGAGCCACTGGGGGAAGAAATTCTGATCTGGTGGAACTTCGTCGGGCACAGCCGGGAGGAGATCACCGAGGCTCAGGATGAGTGGGAAGCGGGCAGTGAGCGTTTTGGCAAGGTACCCGGCTACGAGGGTGATCCGCTGCCCGCACCACCGATTCCCTGGAGAACCTGAATGAACCTGTCGTTTATCAAACGTCTGAACGCCATCCAGCGCCTCGGCTATCTGGGGCTCTTGCCTTTTGTGCTCCTGCCGCCCTTGTCCGCTCTGGGCCTGATTGAGACCGGTCAGGCGTTACGCCTGTTTCAACTGTACAGCGCTCTGATTCTGGGCTTTATGGCCGGTGTGCTTTGGCCGGTATTGTACCAGTCGGCACATCCCACGCGCCGGGCGTTAGTGGCGGTGGCTTTCCCGGTCGCGAGCATCGTCGGTTTTGCGTTCCTGCGTCCCCCGGAAGCGCTCGTGCTCCAGGCGGCTCTGTTTTTGGGGTTGCGTCTGTTTGAATATCTGGCGGGCGTGGATCGCCAGTACCCGGCGCGATATCCCCAACTGCGCTGGCAGTTGACCGCAGTGGTGGTGTTTATGCACCTGCTTTATGCGCTTGTCTGGTAGCGATATTGACGGAATTGACTGGGTTTCATGCCCTTATATGACTATTTATGCGCTTTAGTGATTTATAATGTGTGAAATGGTTCGCATTTTGAGCGTAATGTAATACAAGTTAGCGGAAAACTCTTGTAGGTTCATGGTTCCCGACCTGAGTGGGGTTGGCAGTCCTCACATGCGGTATCTCTCGTCGGACCGACGCGTCAGCGTCTCCACCATAACGGCAATAAAAACTGGAGAGAATCTATGTTCCTATCTCGTCTGCGGCGCTCGCCGCTGGTTGTTCTGTTGTTTCTGATATTCCTGTCGCCCAGCCTCTGGGCGGACGCCGAAGTGACCCGCACCAATGGCAATTGGTTGGCTCGGGTGGATGGCAATACGGTGTATGACGGTTCCCGCTATTTCGATGCGATCAACGCCGCGATCAACAATATGGGCTCCGGTACGGTCAATATTCGCAACTCCGGCGATAGTGGCCCCGATGGGGGCAATGTCTACTCCATCCGGCCCCGTGCCGGTCAGACACTGGATTTTCACGGACACACCGTCAATGCCAACGGCGGCGATCTGGTGGTGCCGGTGTACTGTGATCGTCGCGACAACATCACGGTACGCAACCTGCACGTGACCGGTAATCCGCGCTACGGTATCTGGTTCCGGGGATGCTCCCATGTGACCCTGGAAAACATCACCATGGACCTGAGCAACAACAGCCCGGTCGGGTTGGGCATCCGGGTGGACGATTCCACCGGCTCAGCAACTGACCTGACCATTGCGGGCAACATCAACATCAATGGAGCCAAGGGCCATGGGGTGGAAACCTACGGGATTGACGGTTTCACCATCGGCGATGTGACGGTCACCAACAACGGGGGCTGCGGCCTGCTGCTAAACAATTCCCGCAACGGCACCGTGGGCAATGTGACCGGCCACTACAACAATCAGGGGGGTGGTTATGCGACCTTCCGGGTGGCCAACAATAACGGCCCCAATGTCAGCGTGCAGAGTGTTTATTCGCGCAACTCCGGGCGGGGCTTTTTCAGCGTTTCGGACAGCCATGGCACCACCGTCAACTATGTGGATATCGCCAACACCACCTCCCACGGCATTTTTCTGGAGGACGCTTCAGATACCCATGTGTTGAGCGGCTCGGTCTCCAACGGCAACCCCAACTGCCAGTTGGTGCGCACAGACAGTTCCAGCATCAATGTCTCCGGTTGCGATAGTGTGGGCACCGCGCCCGGCGGCGGTTCAGGGGGCGGCAGCAACGGCACCGTGGATGGCATCTATCGCATTGTGCCGGTGCACAGCGGCAAGACCCTGGATGTGGCCAATTGCGGCACCGGAAACGGCACCAATGTGCAGCAGTGGAGCTGGCTGAACAACGATTGTCAAAAGTGGGATATCTCCCCGGTCGATGGCGATTACCACCGCATTTCGCCACTCAATGCCTCTAGCCGGGCGTTGGATGTGGAAGGCCTGTCCACCGACGATGGCGCCAATCTGATGCTCTGGGAGTATCTGGGCGGCCACAACCAGCAGTTCCGCTTTCAGAGCGCGGGCGAAGGGCGCTGGCGCATCATTGGTCGGCAGAGCGAGAAGTGTCTGGACGTGGAGGCCCGCAGTCAGGGGGATGGGGCCAATATCGTTCAGTGGACCTGCAGTGCCGACAGCACCAATCAGCAGTTTGAGTTGATCCGGCAGTAGTGTTCAAGTAACGGCGGATGCGGGCTGCGGCCCTTATCCGCCCTACACCCACTGCCGGGGTAGGCCATTGATCCGTCGGGCCGATCCGCCCACCAGAGCCCCCGTAGGGCGCAGTAAGGCCCAAGGCCGCACCCGCCGTCTCACTTCTCTGAATCCTTCCCGTTTTCCGCTTGTGATGTCCCAGTTTCACGTAAGTGTAAAGTGGGGCGACGAGCTACGCCCTTTCAGGTTCTATGTCCTCCAAGGCCGGTAAACCGGTTACCCGCGTCGGACCTCCGGCGGCGGTACATAACAATAGAGAGGGCGACGTGTCACGGGCGAGAGTGGTATTCAGTGTAGTGGTGTTGGGCGTTGTGCTGGCGGGTTGCCAGCCGCCGGGGGAGCATGGTGCCGGCTCGGTGAGCCTCAGCGTTCAGCCACAAAGCTACCAGTGTCAGGAGGAGCGTGAGCAGGCCAGGCTGACCAGCGCCGGGGTGGTGAAAGCGCAGGTTCCCTCCTGTGGCGGTATGGTGCAGCCACTGCCGTTGCAGCCGAGCGTCGTCGCTCCGGCCGCCCGCGAGCCCACCATGGCCCACCGCTGGTGGGGCAATGTCACCTTTTTTGGTGCGCACGGGGTGGATGATCCCGACGGCCCCGGACACATCACGCCGGACCCCTTGATGGCCAGAATCACCGAGCGCGGGATGCGGCTGATGGGCATACCCGCCGGTTTGCGAGTCCAGGAAAAGGGTGTGACCTACCCGGTGCCCGAGCCCTTGGCCGAAGTGTTTGATGGTATTGCCATTGCCAACAGTCAGTTTGATCGCCTCGATGCCTATGTCAGGGACTACAGTGATGGCACCGTGTCTCTGGAGTGGCGCAATGGCCACCGCCCGGTGATGTCGGCGACGTTCGTGCAGGGCTCCCCTTATGTGTACCTCAGTGTGTTTCGCGGCGACCTGCAGATCCGGACCCTGGAGCCGGACGGTGAGCGCAAAGGCATTTTCTATCGGCAGGGCAACACTCTGGGGCTCTGGACCGATGTGGCGGGAAACCTGAACCACTTTTTGCTGACCGGACATGGGACGACCGAGTTCACCGGCGTCAATGGCTCGGAAATCACCGCCGCCAGCCGCAATAGCCACTTCACCCTGACCTGGCTCCCGGCGCCGGAATCCGGCCCGTCGGCCGCCATGATTGGCGATTTTATCGCCCACGCCCGGCAGCCCGTGGATGAGGTTGAGGTGGACTACAAGGTCGATCCGGACAGCTACCGGGTGACCGTCTCCCATCAGTATCGATACCGGGATGAGCCAGTGAGAACCCTGGCGGGGCTTCAGCCACTGCACTGGAAAAACAGTAAGCAAGCGCTTACCGACTACGAGGTGCGCAGTGCCCGGGGTGTCATGCGGTTTGCAGTGACGGGAGGCTTCGCGTACGAGCTGCCCTCTGTCGGTGTTCTTCCCGGGCTCCCCTCCGGGCTGGGTGACTATGACCCGGAGCGGCTGCGGGCACTGGTGCATGACTTTATGGCCCAGGACCCGCAGGACTGGAACCAGGCGACCGACACCTATTTCGCGGGGAAAAATTACGGCAAGGTGGCCGAATTGGCCCTTTTGGCCCGGGAAGAGGGGCTTGAGCCAGAGGCCAATCGTCTGATTGATTGGCTGAAATCCGAGTTGGAGGACTGGTTTACCGCCGACCCCGCCGAGCAGGCC
>NZ_DGMV01000050.1:5591-19792 GCF_002388575.1 Marinimicrobium sp. UBA4509 | reverse complement strand
ACTGGTTTACCGCCGCCCCCGCCGAGCAGGCCCGGTATTTTGTCTATGACGACCGCTGGAACACGGTGCTGGGGGTGCACGAGTCGTTCGGTACCCACCAGGCTCTGAACGATCACCACTTTCATTATGGCTACTTTGTCCGTGCCGCCGCGGAGATATGTCGGGTCGACCCGGGCTGGTGCGCCAAAGACCGCTGGGGCCCCATGGTCGAGTTGCTGATCCGGGACTTTGCGGCGGGTCGTGACGACCCTCAGTTCCCCTACCTGCGGTATTTCGATCCCGCTCTCGGCTTCTCCTGGGCATCGGGGGCCGCCAACTATCTGCTCGGAAATAACAATGAGTCGACCTCCGAGGCGGCCACGGCCTACGGCGCCGTGGTGTTGTACGGGCTGGTGACCGAACAGCCAGAGCTGGTGGAGCGGGGCGTTTACCTGCACGCCTCCACGGCCGCCGCCTTCTGGGAGTACTGGAATGACATTGACGGCTATCGCGAGCGCCCGGCGATCTACCGGAACTTCCCCGATGCCTACGACAAACTCACTACCTCCATTGTCTGGGGGGCCGGGCATGTGTTTACCACCTGGTTCAGCGAGGCTCATGCCCACATTCTGGGCATTCAGGGGCTGCCGCTCAGCCCATTGGTGCTTCACCTCGGGCAGTACCCGGATTACCTGGCTGACTATGTGGCTCTGGGGCTGAGTGAGTCCGGCAATGGCAAGCCTTCCGGTCTGAGGGATGGGCACTGGCGGGATATCTGGTGGAACATCTGGGCGATGACCGACGCCGAGGCGGCACTGGCGGATATGACCGAGACCGGTTTTGAGTATGCGCCGGAGGGAGGCGAGACCCGGGCCCATACCTATCAGTGGTTACACGCCTGGACGGAGTTGGGTCATTTGCGTTCGGGGTCCGGCCAGGTCACGGCCGACTATCCGGCCGCCGTGGTTTTTGAATCGGGCGTACAGACGACCTATCTGGCCTACAACTTTGGGGATACAGAGCGGATCGTAAGCTTCTCGGACGGGGTTCGGCTGAAGGTCGCCCCGGGGGCGTTCGGTATCCGGAAAGTGCCGTCACACGGGGGCTGAAAGGGTGTCTCGCTTTACGAAACGTAAAGTGAGACAGGCCACCTTGGGGTGTTTCGGCAAAGTGGGACGACGAAAGTTGCGGGATGCGAGGATAGTGTCAAATGAGCGGTCGTCACTCATCGACCGCATCGGCAAGATTAAAATTATAACGGTTTGAGGATTCGCATATGACCAACAACAGCAGTTTCAAGCGCAAGCTTATCGCCTCCGTCGTCGCGTCTTCCGCGATGGTCGGCCTGGCCAGCGGTGCCCACGCCCAAGACGGTGACGAGGCAATGCTGGAAGAAATCGTGGTTACCGGTATTCGGGCCAGTTTGACTCGTGCCATGGATATCAAGCGGGACTCCCGCGGTATCGTGGATGCGATCTCCGCCGAAGACATCGGTAAGTTCCCGGATACCAACCTTGCTGAATCGCTTCAGCGGATCACCGGTGTCTCGATCGACCGTCGCGACGGTGAAGGGGCCAAAGTGACCGTTCGTGGTCTGGGGCCGGACTTCAACCTGGTGACTCTGAACGGTCGTCAGATGCCCGGCGCGACTCTGGAAGCCACTGTCGCCTCCGGCTCCCGCTCTTTTGACTTTGCCAATCTGGCTTCGGAAGGTGTGACCGGCGTTGAAGTGTACAAGACCGCCCGCGCCGACGTTCCCCCGGGTGGTATGGGTGCTACCATCAATATCCTGACCCCGCGTCCGCTGGAGCTGGACTCTCGCGCCTCAATCGGCGTTAAGGGCGTTATGGATGAATCATCGGTGGATAGTGAGCTGACCCCGGAAATCTCCGGCATTTTCACCGATACCTATGCCGACGGTAAGTTCGGTGTGGCAGTCACTGCCAGCTACCAGGAGCGCCAAGGCGGGTCCGCTGCCGCTCAAATCGGTACTGGCTGGCGCTCATTCCCGGGCACAGTAGTGCAGGATTGGAGCGGTGCCCCCGGTGTCACCAACGAATGGGGTGGCGTCGACTTCGCCAACGGTAATCACCAGAACCAGCCGGCAGCGGAAGATGTGTACTCCACACCGCAACAGATGGGCTACGCCTTTACCGAGTTTGAGCGCAAGCGGACCAACGGTCAGTTGACCCTGCAGTTTGCGCCCAACGAAGATCTGACCACCACGCTGGACTATACCTATAGTCAGAACGAGATCGACTCTGAGTACAACGACGTAGGTGGCTGGTTCAACTTTGGCGGTCAAAGCACCATCTTCACTGACAATGAGTCGCCTTCGGTTCAGACTCCGCTGCTGTACTCCGAAGACATGACCAACGGTGACCTGCCGTTTGGTGTCGGTGAGCAGTCCTCACTCTACGAGAACAACTCCGTCGGCTTCAATGTCGAGTGGAATCCCATCGATCCGCTGACTCTGTCTCTGGATGTGCATAGCTCTGAGGCAGAAGCCCGGCCTAACAACCCATACGGCAACAGCGTCGGTATCGCGGTTTCCGCTTATGTGCGTGACCAGACCACCTTGAATGTCAAAGGTGATATGCCGGTCCTGATCCTGGATATCGTCGACGGTGCCGGCGGAAGCTCCCTGCGCACAGAAGACCTGCAGGTGTCCGGTAGCTTCTTCCGTAACAGCCAGATGAAGCACGAAATCGACCAGGTTCAGCTCGACGGTGAGTGGGAATTCAACGACGCCATGCGTCTGCAGTTCGGTATTGCCCGCACTGAAAGCGACTATCGCTCAGCCTTCTCCAACGTCCAGCGTGACACTTGGGGTGGTTTGGGTGAGGCCGGTGATATGCCTGCCGACTTCTTCACCCGTGAGACAATCCTCGATCGCTTCGACAAAGAGTATGCGGACACCACTTCGGAAGAGATGGCGTTCCTGGGCGGTTCCAATACCATGCCGCTGAATGAGCGTTTTGCATTCAACTTCCAGGATGTTCGTGATTTCGCTGCCGCCAATTACGATGACGGCTCCGGTCCGGCCGACTGTGCCGAAGGTGGTTCGTTCTACTGCGCTGCCGCTCCGGATCAGTTCAATGAGATTTATGAAGACTCGGATAGCGCCTACGTCCAGTTCAACTGGGATACCTTTGTGGCCGAAATGCCCTTGGGCGTCAATGCCGGCGTTCGCTATGAGTCGACCGAAGTCAGCACTCCAGCGACGGCCCAAAGCTACGGTCCGATCGAGTGGGTAGCCGCGAACGAGTTCACCATGCCGACTGTCGGCGACGCTGACTCCGTGATTGATAGCGGTGACTATGACTTCCTGCTCCCCTCGCTGGATCTGAGCCTGGAAGTGGTTCAGGATGTGATCCTGCGTGCTTCTTACGGCCAGAGCATCGCTCGTCCCAACTGGCTGGACCTGCGTGGTGGAACCAGCTACAGCCAGGGTGTACGGGTCAATGGCGGTACCGCCAGCCGCGGCAACCCCGGTCTGGAGCCGTTCAAGTCTGACAACTTCGATCTGTCGGCGGAATGGTATTACGGGGAAGCGAGCTATGTGTCCGTGGGTTACTTCCAGAAAGAAGTGGAAAACTTCCTGGGTTCACGTGTGGTGCGTGAAGAAGCGCCTCTGGCCAACACCCCACATCCGGCACTGGGTGAACGCGCCCAAGCGGCCATCGATAGTGGTATCGCGCCGAACGATGTGGGCGCTATTCGCCAGTACATCTTCGATAACTTCCCTGATCCCGAAACCGCCTATATGGACGGAAGCGGCAATATCATCATTGTCGGTATTCCCGGTGAGGATCCCAACTCTCCGTTTGACGTGACTGAAACGGCCAACTCTGACCAGACTGTCGACATTGACGGTTGGGAATTGGCGGTTCAGCATAACTTCTGGGATACTGGATTTGGTGTGATTGCCAACTACACTCTGGTAGATGAAAGCACCGAGTTTGACAACATGGTGCTGCGTGACCCGCAGTTTGCGATTACCGGTGTCAGTGATACCGCCAACCTGATTGCCTTCTATGAAAAAGACGGCTGGCAGGCGCGGATTGCCTACAACTGGCGGGATTCTTTCCTGGCCTCAACCGCTTCCGGAACGGGCAACAACCCGATCTATGTGGATGAGTACAGTCAGGTGGACCTGAACGTAAGCTACGACGTGACCGATAATCTGTCCGTCTTCTTCGAGGGCTTGAACCTCACCGAAGAGAGCGGTCGCAACTTCGGCCGTGCTGATGAGCAGGTTCTGGGTTTCTACCAGGGCTACGCTCGCTACAACATCGGCGCTCGCTACAGCTTCTAAGCCTGAGCCGATGTCTGGGGTGACAGCGCCGGTTGGGGCTGTCACCCTGACGATGCAAGGAAAGCCGCCGTTATCGGGCGGCTTTTTTGTCTCTGATCTGTTGATTTCTGAGCCTTTATTACGATAAGCACAAAAAACGAGGAGCCTTTAGGTGAAAACCGTATTACTGAACAGTGAACAACACCGTGATTTGCGGGTGGACATGCGCTTCCGGCCCGAGAACGGCGATGCGGTGATGTGGGGGCAGACCTTTTCCCCGGAATTTCGCGCGGTACAGGCTCACTATCCCATACTGTTTCAAAAAGACCCGAACAGCGGGCGCTTCTTTGCCGTGGCTCTGTTTGGCCTTGAGCAGGAAGAGAACCTTTTTCTTCAGGATGACCGCTGGGATGCCGGTTACATCCCCTTGATGATGCAGCGGGTGCCTTTCTCCATCGGCACCTACCCCGGCGATGACGGCGACGAGCCGCGCCGCATGATGCACATCGATGTTGAGCACCCCAAGGTCAACACTGAAACCGGCACCCGTCTGTTCGAAGAGCACGGGGCCAATACCGATTATCTGGACCGGGTGTCCGGTATGCTGGAAGCCATTCATGTCTGGCACCAGCACGACATCGCCTTCATTGATACTCTGACCGAGCTGCAGCTGTTGGAGCCGGTAACCATGGATATCACTCTGGAAGACGGCACCACCGGCCAGTTGATGGGTTTCTATACCATTCAGGAAGAGCGACTCAAAGCGTTGAGCGCGGAGCAGGTCGCGAGCCTGCACGAGCGCGGCTACCTGGAGCCCATCTATATGACCATTGCGTCCATGGGCAAAATGCGCGCTCTGATTGAGCGCAAATCACGGAACCACCATGAGCGTGCACAATAGTCCGACCGAACACGTCGTCATCGTTGGCGGCGGCACCGCCGGCTGGCTGACTGCGGGCCTGCTGGCCGCCGACGCTCGTCTTGACTCCCGACCCAATCGACGGATCACGTTGTTGGAGTCGCCGGATATTGCGACCATCGGTGTCGGTGAAGGCACCTGGCCCTCGATGCTTGAAACCCTGCGGACCATCGGTCTGTCGGAATCCGAGTTCATCCGCGAATGTGATGTCAGTTTCAAACAGGGGTCACGCTTTCAGAACTGGTGCCGCGGCGACGGCGATCGGTATGATCATCCGTTCACGCTGCCTGCCGGATACGGACGCCTGAATCTGGCGGAGCACTGGCGCTACGCCCATCGGGACCTGCCCTTCGCCTATGCGGTCAGCCCGCAATCAGCGGTATGTGACGACGGACGGGCACCCAAGCAACTGGCGACCCCGGAGTACGCGTTCAACCTGAACTACGGCTATCACCTGGATGCCGGTAAATTTACCCGCCTGCTGCAGCGCCACTGTGTGGAACATCTGGGCGTGGTGCATTACTTGGGAGAGGTGACCGGTGTTCAGCCCCGGGATAATGGTGATATCAAACACCTGCATCTGAAGTCCGGCGAAACCCTTGCTGGGGACCTGTTTATTGACTGCACCGGTATGGCGTCCCGTCTTCTCGGACAACACTATCAGGTTCCCTGGGTCAGTCAGCGCCCGGTACTGTTCAACGATTCCGCACTGGCGGTGCAGGTACCTTACTCAAGCGAGCTGAGCCCCGTCGCATCGCAAACCCTCAGTACGGCCCATCCCGATGGCTGGATCTGGGATATTGCGCTGCCGACCCGGCGCGGTGTCGGCGCCGTGTTTTCATCCGCGCATATCGATAAGGATAGGGTGTATGAGCGGCTGGAGGCCTATGTACGCGGGACGGACTCCGGTGCGACACTGGATGAGTTGTCCCCACGTCTGATTCAGTTTGATCCCGGGCACCGCGAACGGTTCTGGCAGAACAACTGTGTGGCCATTGGTCTGTCGGCCGGGTTCATCGAGCCGTTGGAGGCCACCGCGTTGGTATTGGTGGAGCGCTCGGCCCAGTTCCTGGTCCAGCAGATGCCGGAAAACCGGGAGGAAATGTCGGTGGTGGCCCGTCGGTTCAATCGACGCTTCTGCCGCCACTGGGACAACATCATCGGATTTCTCAAGCTGCATTATGTTCTGAGCACCCGTGAGGATTCCGATTATTGGCGAGCGCACCGGGCCGAAGAGAGTGTGCCCGATGAGCTGGCCGAGCAGCTGTTGCTGTGGCGCTCGCGCAGCCCCTGGACCTGCGACAGCCTGTACCGGGACGAGCTGTTTCCGTCGGCCAGCTACCAGTACATCCTTTATGGCATGCGCCCGGAGTATACCGCCCCGGAGGCGCTGGAGCGCCGGGTCCGGTCATCGGGAGCCGCCGCTCAGACCGCTTTCCATGAAAACGGGGTGCAAACCCGGAAGCTGCTGCAAGGGCTTCCGGACAACCGCTCCCTGATAAACCATATTCGCCGACACGGGCTTCATACCGTTTAGGCACGACTTGCTCAGAGTGAGCCGAGGTGACCATGACTGACAGTATCAAACGCATAGTGATTGCTGGTGGAGGAACTGCCGGCTGGATGGCGGCCGGGCTGCTGTCGCAGACGCTTGGAAAAAATCTCGATATCAAACTGGTGGAGTCCGACGATATCCCGACCGTTGGCGTCGGTGAAGCCACCATCCCGCCACTGATGACCTTTCACAAAATGCTCGATATCGACGAGCGGGAATTTCTCGCGGAAGTGAACGGTACCTTCAAGCTGGGCATTTCGTTTGAAAACTGGCGAGAGAAAGATCACAAATACATTCACTCGTTCGGCTATGCGGGCAAAGACTGCTGGGCCTGCAGCTTTCTGCATTTCTGGCTGGCGGGAAAGGCCAAAGGCATTGATTATCCTTACGGTGACTACTGTGCCGAATTGCTGGCGTCTCACAAAAACAAGTTCGCGGTTCTGCCCAATGGCCGGATGAACTACGCCTACCATATGGATGCCGGTCGCTACGCAGCGTTCCTGCGTCGGCGCAGTGAAAAACTGGGTGTCGAGCGGGTGGAAGGCAAGATCGAGAAAGTGAACCTCAACCCGGACAATGGCGAAATCCAGTCCCTGACATTGGCGTCGGGCAAACAGGTGGATGGCGACTTCTTTATCGATTGCACCGGCTTCCGCGGACTGCTGATCGAGCAGTCCCTGAACGCCGGCTTCGAAGACTGGTCGCACTGGTTGCCCTGCGACCGCGCCCTGGCGGTACAGACCGAATCCGTGGGCGAGCCGATTCCCTACACCCGTTCCATCGCCCATGATGCCGGTTGGCAGTGGCGCATTCCGCTGCAGAATCGGGTCGGTAACGGCCTGGTGTATTCCAGCCGCTACATGAGTGATGAGCAGGCCCGGGAAACCCTGCTCGGCAACCTTGAGGGCGAGCCGATTACCGACCCGAAACCGATTCAGTTCCGCACCGGCACCCGGCGCAAGCACTGGGTGAAAAACTGCCTGGCGCTGGGTTTGGCCAGCGGCTTTCTGGAGCCCCTGGAGTCGACCAGCATCCACCTGATTCAGCGCAGCCTGGTTCGCTTCGTGCAACTGTTTCCGGCCAGCGGCCAGATGGTCCAGTCGGACATCGATGAGTTCAATCAGCAGACCAAGCTCGAAGTCGAACGTATCCGGGATTTCATCATTCTGCACTACAAAGTCACCGAACGAGACGACACACCCTTCTGGCGCTACTGCAAAAACATGGAAATACCGGCGCCGTTGCGCCAGCGAATTGATCTGTTCAGCGATTCGGCCCGGGTGTTCAAAATTGAAAATGAACTGTTTGGCGAAGAGTCGTGGATACAGGTGATGATGGGCCAGGGCATCACGCCCAAGGCCTACCATCCCATGGCGGGTGTGATGACCGAGAAAGAGCTTGCGGACTTCCTGAAAAAGCTGCGGCAATCGACCGAACAGCTGGTGGCCAAGTTGCCTTCCCATCAGGCGTTTATCGACTATTACTGCAAGATGCCCATGGCCCAGGCGGCCAACGGCTGAGAGGTGATCATGTCGGGTGCAACAGCGCTGGAGCGGATAAGTCGAGAGGTGGATGCTTCCGTGGTGCGCATCGGTGACGAGCAGACCCCGGTGATCGTGCTGGACTATGTGCTGGGCGACCTGGAGCCTCTCAAACGGGTCGCCAGTGAATGGGCGGCCTTTTCCGGCGAAGGGCAGGCCGCTTATCCGGGGATACGTGCCAACCTCCCGGCGGATTACACCCGCCGGGTACTGTCTCGGGTGGAGCCGCTGATCCGGGAAGTGTACGCGGTGCCGGCGTCACACCGGGGCCATTGCGTTCATCAGTTGTTCTCCCTGGTCACCCGGGCGGAATCCGATCTCGCCGTGCTGCAGCGTGTGCCCCATTACGACACCCGTCGCGGGTTCTATTTTGCGATCATGCACTACCTCAATCCGGGCCCTTTTGGCGGCACCGGATTCTTTCGCCATCGCCCGACCGGCTACGAGCGTATTACCGATGAGCGCTTCGCACATTTTGTGCAGGAAGCCGAGCGGCACATGCGCGAGCACGGGACGCCTCCGGCACGTTATTGTCGGGGCAGCGATGCCCATTTTGAGTTGATTCACCAGGTGGATTACCGGCCGGATCGATTATTGATTTATCCCGGGAACCTGTTGCACTCCGGGCTGATCGAGCCCGACCGGGACCTCAGTGCCGACCCGGCCCGGGGTCGACTGACGGCTAACCTGTTTCTGGATTTTGATGCTTCATGACTGTTTCCGTTACCCTGAACTCACCGACGCAACCGACCGAGCCCCGGGCCCAGCAAGTGGCCTGGTGGGATCGGGAGCGAGCTTTGGCCGTCGACTTTCAGCAGGCCCCGCCCCAGTACCCGGTACTGCTCAAAGGCTACGCCCAGCACTGGCCCCTGGTGGCGGCGGCGCGGCAATCGCCGGAGGCGGTGGCTCGCTACCTGCTGCCTTTTGATGCCGGAAAGCCTCTGGAGGCCATGATCGCCGGTCCCAAAGAGGGCGGGCGGCTGTTCTATACGGATGATCTGAGTGGATTCAACTTCACCCGGATGAAAGGTTTTCTGCCGGATGCGTTGGAGATTCTGGCCTCGCAGTCGCGGGCGCCCCGACCGGCGGCCTTTTATGTCGGCTCCACACCCATTCCCGACTATTTTCCGGGGTTGGAAAAGGTCTGTACGCTTCCGGGGGTGAGTGCGGAAGTGAAGCCCAACCTGTGGATGGGGAACTCGACCCGGGTGGCCACTCACAACGATGCCGCCGACAATATCGCCTGTGTGGCGGCCGGACGTCGGCGCTTTACCCTGTTTCCGCCGGATCAGGAGGACAATCTGTATATCGCCGATGCGCCCCACACCCCGGGAGGCCGACCGATCAGCCTGGTGGACCTGCGGGCGCCGGACCTGAACCGTTACCCGCGCTTCGCCCAAGCGCTATCCACCGCCCAGGTCGCAGATCTGGAGCCGGGCGATGCCCTGTTCCTGCCCAAGCACTGGTGGCACAATGTGGACGCGTTTGGCCCACTCAATATTCTGATCAACTTCTGGTGGTAGGGCGTTCAAAGGCGTGACCGGGGCCTATGGCGTCGGGATAAGGTCCGCAGTACTATAACGCCTGCCTCTAAACTCTCCGGGTAATGTTTATGCGATATTTGCGTCTTAAAACCGTCGGGCTGCTGTGTGCTCTGCTGCTGTGGTGGCCGGTGTCTTCTTCGGCCGAACCGATTTCCTGGCCCGGCAATGCCAAAGCCGCGGTCAATCTTGCCTATGATGATGCGCTCGCCTCCCAGTTGGACTATGTGATTCCCGAATTGGACCGGCATGGGTTCCGGGGCAGTTTTTATGTGCCGGCGGCGGCCCCGCTGTTATTGGAGCGTCTGGACGAGTGGCGCGCGGCGGCCGGTCAGGGGCATGAGTTGGGCAACCATTCACTGTTCCATCAATGCGACAAGCAGCGTCCGGGGCGGGATTGGGTGGCGCCGCATCAGGATCTGAGCCAGATCCCGGTCGAGGCGTTTGCCGAGCAGATCACCTTGGCCAATGACTTTCTGTTTCTGATTGATGGTGAGACGGAGCGCACCTATACGCCCCCCTGCGGCGATGTCCGGGTCGGAGATCGGGATTACCTGACACCGGTGAAGCCGCTCTTTCTCGGGGCCAAATCCATCGGTTCCGGAGGAGTTACTCCCTCGCTGGAATCCCTGGACCGCTTTGGCATTACGGTGGCCGTGCCAACCGAGGTGTCCGGCGAAGAGCTGATCGCGGTGGTCGAGGAAGCGGCCCGCCGGGGTACCATGGCCAACTTTACTTTCCACGGCGTCGGTGGCGACTACCTGTCGGTCTCCCGGGAGGCGCACAACGCTTTATTGGAGCACCTGGCGGCCCATCCCGAGCGCTACTGGGTCGATAGCTTCGTAAATATCATGCGCCACCTGCGAGACCACTGAAGCCCGCATCCTCCGGAGCTTTCAGCCCCAGCCACCGGTGGGAACCCGTGTCCCACCTTTGCCGCCTCCCGGCGGCCCAAAAGTGGCAAACACCACCTTTCACACTCTCATCAAAGTGGGACGACCCCTGTCCATTACCGGTCAAGAATGGCAATACGGGCGAGCGTGGGACTCGTCCGTGTTATCGATCGACGTTGTGCACTGAGAATTGCTTATTGGTAAGTGGTTGTTATGCGTCGCTCTGACTCTCCTTGAAAAAGCTTGGCTCCGCGCGGGCGACCCCGGAGCCTTTTTTCCCCATACGAATAACAGCGAGACCGACAATGAAGAAGTCCCTGACCCTTTGGGCCCCCTTGGCCCTGGCCGTTCTGGTGGGGTGTAACGGCCCCACCAACGACAACCCATCCGAAAGCGCCACTGGCGCCGACCTATGGCCGGAGCATCCGACGCCCCTGGCCGATCCGATGGCGTACGAGCCGGAGATTGATGCGCTGTTGGCTCGCATGTCCGTCGAAGAGAAAGTGGGCCAGATGATCCAGCCGGAACTGCGCAATGTGACGCCGGAAGACGTCAAGCGCTACCACTTGGGCTCGATTCTCAACGGCGGCGGTTCCTTCCCCGGCGGTGACAAGAATGCCACGGCCGACGACTGGCTGGGACTGGCGGACGGTTTCTATGAGGCGTCCATGGACGATAGCGATGGTTTTGCCGCCATTCCCATTGTCTGGGCCACCGATGCCGTACACGGTCACAACAACGTCAAGGGCGCTACTCTCTTCCCCCATAACATCGGTCTCGGGGCCACCCGCAATCCGGACCTGATCCGCGAAATTGGCACGGTTACCGCCCGGGAAGTTGCCATCACGGGGCTGGACTGGAACTTCGCGCCGACCCTGGCCGTGGCCCGGGACGATCGCTGGGGCCGCACCTATGAGGCCTACGCCGAAGATCCGGAAATCCTTTACGACTACGGCAAAGCCATGGTGGAAGGTCTTCAGGGGCGGGCAAACACCGACGAATTCTTCGGTCAGGGCCGGGTGCTGGCCACGGCCAAACACTATATTGCCGACGGCGGCACCGAGGGCGGGATCGACCGCGGTGATGCACCCTTCTCAGAACTGGAATTGCGCGATGTGCACGGCACGGGTTACTTCGGTGCCCTGGATGCGGGTGTCCAGACCGTCATGGCCTCGTTCAGCAGCTGGCAGGGCAAAAAACTGCACGGCCACGGTTACCTGATGAATGAAGTGCTCAAGCAGCGAATGGGTTTTGACGGTCTGATCGTGGGTGACTGGAATGGCCACGAGTTTGTCGATGGTTGCCGGCAGGATTCCTGTCCTGAAGCGGTGAACGCCGGTCTGGATATATTTATGGTTCCGGATCAGTGGCGGGCCCTGCACGCCAATACCGTTGCCCAGGTTAAGTCCGGCGAGATTTCCGAAGAGCGTCTGAATGATGCGGTACGCCGGATCCTGCGGGTCAAGTTCCGCGCCGGTATGTTCGAAAAAGCCAAACCTTCAGAGCGGCACTACGCCGGACGTGAAGACCTGATCGGTGCCGATGAACACCGGGCGGTCGCCCGTCAGGCCGTGCGTGAAAGTCTGGTATTGCTCAAAAATCAGAACGGTCTGCTGCCGCTGAATCCGACCCAGCGCATTCTGGTGGCCGGCGATGGCGCGGACAACATCGGTAAGCAGGCCGGCGGTTGGACGCTGACCTGGCAGGGCACGGGCAATGAAAATGACGACTTCCCCGGAGCCAGCTCAATTTACGATGGGATTGCCGAGGCGGTGACCGCTGCCGGCGGATCCGTCGAACTCGATGTGGACGGAAACTTCGACGAGAAGCCGGACGTGGCCGTCGTTGTGTTCGGTGAAGACCCCTATGCGGAAATGCAGGGCGACCGCGCCGATGTGGACTATGAACCCAAGGCTGACCTGGCCTTGCTCAAGCGCCTGCGCGATGAGGGCATTCCGGTGGTCTCGGTATTCCTGACCGGTCGTCCGCTCTGGGTCAACCCGGAAATCAATGCCTCGGATGCCTTTGTGGTGGCCTGGTTGCCCGGCTCTGAAGGTGTCGGCGTGGCCGATGTGCTGGTCGCCGATGCAGAGGGTCAGCCGCGTCACGACTTTAGCGGCAAGCTGTCGTTTTCCTGGCCGGCCCGTGCCGACCAGACGCCGCTGAATCAGGGCGACGGTCAAACGGCCCAGTTCCCCTATGGCTATGGTCTGACTTACGCCGATGAAGGCAATCTGGAGCCGCTCTCGGAAGACAGTGGCCTGACCGAATCCGAAGCGCAGACTGTGTTGCCGCTGTTTGAAAACCGTCCGATGGAGCCTTGGCAGTGGGTGCTCAGCGATGTCACTGAACGGGCCCGTGTGGTCACCGGTAGTGGCGCGAAGCTGCCCGGTATTGAAATCCAGTCGGTCGACCGCCTGGTCCAGGAAGACAGCCGGGCCGTTCGCTGGACCGGTGCGGGCCCTGCGGAAGTCGCCCTGCGCTCTTCCGGGCGGGTGGATCTGAGTGCCTATGCCGGAGAAGCCCATCTGCGTCTGGACGTCAATGTGGTCAAGGCGCCCACTTCAGCAGTGGCTCTGGGCATGCGCTGTGGCCAGGACTGCGTCGCCAACGTGGATATCACCGAGTGGTTGGCCAGTGCCGAAGAGAACAGCTGGCAGACCCTGTCGATTGATCTGAGCTGCCTGGTTGAGGCCGGCGTGGATCCGTCGATGGTGTTGTCACCTTTCTATATGAGCACGGCCGGAGAGTTGCAGGTCAAGCTCTACAACGTTCGTCTGGAAATGCAGTACGAGGGCGAGGGACTCTGCCCATAAACCCAGTGCATGGCGCACTGAACGTTTAGCCCGGGGCGATCGGCTCCCGGGCCAAGCGGAACATCAATGATAATAATGAGGTGTTTATGAAAACAGTAAATTATCCAGTCATCGGCCTGGGTATGGCGCTATTGGCGATCGCCGGCTGTGGCAGTGACTCCGATGACACTCCGGATAACTCAAGCAGCAGCGTCAGTTCCTCCAGTTCTTCCTCCTCTTCAGTCAGCAGTGACAGTTCCAGCAGCACCGCCAGCGGTGTCAGCGAAGACTGGACGCTGGTCTGGAGCGACGAGTTTGACGGTGACTCGATCAATACCGACAACTGGTCTCACGAAGTGAACTGCGCCGGCGGTGGTAACAATGAGCTGCAGTGTTACACGGCGCGCGAAGAAAACAGTTATGTGGCGGACGGCCATCTGCACATCGTTGCCCGGCAGGAAACCCATAGCGGCCCAGCCGTTTTCGATGATGACCCGGCGTACGATCCTGATGACACCTCGGTTACCCGTGACTACACCTCGGCCCGCCTGCGCACGAAGAACAAGGCGGACTGGAAATACGGGCGAATCGAAATCAACGCCAAGACGCCTCAGGGGCAAGGCCTGTGGCCCGCCATCTGGATGCTGCCGACGGAGTGGGTTTACGGAGACTGGCCGCTCA
>NZ_DGMV01000050.1:1493-5516 GCF_002388575.1 Marinimicrobium sp. UBA4509 | reverse complement strand
GGCCGCTCAGTGGCGAGATCGATATTTTCGAAGCGGTGAATACCAACGCCAGCGGCGAGAATGAAGTCCACGGCACCCTCCACTACGGTCGTCCCTGGCCGAACAACCTCAACAGCGGAGCCAGTTTTACGCCCGCAGAGCCGATCTGGGAAAACTTCCACACTTACGCGATTGAGTGGGAGGAGGGTGAAATCCGTTGGTATGTGGATGATGTCCACTTTGCGACCCAGACGGCTGACGATTGGTTTACTCTCTCCTGGCAGGGGCAAGACGAAGGCTTTGAGACTGGTAACCCGGCTTCTCCGTTCGACGAAATGTTTCACCTGATCATGAACGTCGCCGTCGGTGGTAACTGGCCCGGTGCGCCGGATGATGCGACCACTTTCCCTCAGGAAATGGTGGTCGACTATGTTCGCGTTTATCAGTGTGACGTTGATCCCGATACTGGCAAGGGGTGCGCCTGGATCGATGAAGATGCCGAGGATGTAGAGGGCACGGGCGGCACCGAAAAAGAGTTTGCCCTGTATGAAAACGGCCCGGCAACGCTGAACTTTTCAGTGTTTGATACCGAAGTGAGTAACACGCTGGTTCCGGGACAGTGGCAGGAAACCGCTGGAAACCTGGTTGTCGATACGGCGCTTCAGGTGGATGACCAGACTGTCTGGGATGTTCAGTTCAACGGCCTGAGCAATGTCTTCCTGCTGTCCGGTGATATGAGCAGTGTCGACTATGTCGATGACGGTTTCAGTTTTTCACTCAATGAAGAGCTCAGCGGTATTACCTTTGATATGCGGGTAGTCGACGCGAGTGAGGACGCCACCCTGAGCGTCAAGCTCGACAGCGTATGGCCCAACGTCAGTTCGCGTGAAATTGAATTGCCGCCCACAGGCGAGTGGCAAAGCGTCTCGGTCCGGTTTTCGGATTTTGTCGGCAATGCCGATCCGGCGGGTCAGGTCAACTACAGTGACATCAATGCGCCCTTCGTTCTTGAGCTGAGTAGCGGTACCGCCCACGTGCAGCTGAACAACATCCGTGTGACCTGCTTTGGCCCGTCCTGTAGCGTCAATCCGAAACTGGATGGCACGGCGCCTGAAGGCACCGAGGCGGTCGATGTGTTTGTCGACGGTAGTCTGGATGCACTCTGGACGGATCCGGGCGTGGACTTCTATGTTGAAGGGGGTCAGAGCATCACCTCTACCACCGTATCTGACGGTGATCGCGGCGACGTCCTGGAAATAGCCTTCGGGGCCAGCGGTTTCGGTACCATGTACATTCAGTCAACGGACCCGCAGGATCTGAGTGCATACGCTGGCGGGAACCTCGTGTTTGATCTGAAGGTGGTGGATGCCGGAAACAACACTGATGGTTTCCTCGTCAAGGCTGACTGCATTTATCCGTGTACCTCGAATGAGCTGTCGGTACCGCTGCAGAACGACGGTGAGTGGCATACCGTATCGGTATCCATCGCGGACTTGACGTCGGGTTCGGGCTTTATCATCAGTCGTGTCAATACGCCCTTCAGCCTGTGGCCCGTTTCGGGTCAGCAGAGCAATGTGGTGTTCCGGCTGGATAATATCCGCTGGGAGCTGGCCGAATAACGATTTGCTCAGATGAAAAAAAGCCGCTCATCAAGAGCGGCTTTTTTTTGCCTGTTGTTCAGGTTTAGTGAGCACCCTTGTCTTTGCGGTACTCGGAAGGGGACATGCCCGTCAGGCGCTTGAAGAACCGGTGAAAAGCGGACTTGCTGTTGAACCCGGACTCCAACAGAATATCCAGAATGGTTTTTTCTGTGGCTTTCGGGTCGGCCAACAGTCGCTTGGCCTCCTCCACCCGGTAGGTATTGATGAACTCGAAAAAGTTGGTCCCAAAGTGTTTGTTGATCACTGAAGAAACCTCTTTTACCGGAAGATCCAGGCGAGCCGAGAACTGCTCAATGTTGAGGTTCTGCTGCAGATAGATCTTGTCGGTTTCCATCGCGGCCTTCACCCGGTCGATAGCCGATTCCGAGGGTTTATCCTCAGCCGGTGCACGGGTTTCCTCGGCTCGTGTTTCAAGCAATTGGTGGGCGTATATCAGGCTGTAGGTAAACAGGCCATTGATCAGGATAAAGGTAATGTAGTTATCGGCAATTCCCAGGTAGTCTGCGGTTTCCGGAGAAGTGTACTTTGCCAGAATGTGGACGATCATCGTCCAGGTCCAACTGGCGAAAAATCCCAGGGTCAGAATGTTCAACCAGCGCGGCTCGGTACTGGAGAAGTGGGAGTATTCGTCCTTGAGCTCGGAGCGGTATCGTTGCACGAGCGCCACGGCAGCGAAGGAATAGACCAGCGGAACCAGCTTGGCGGAATCCCAGAGGAAAGTGACCAGCCTCTCCGGCTGCTCATCGCCCATGGCCCAGAGGTGACGGAGGTCATTACTGTCTATGGCAAACAGGGCCATGATCAGACAGGTCACGAGCGCCGGCGCCAGGTGCACCAAGTGAGTGGGGCGGAGCGTAAACTGGGCGCGGGTAATGGAGGCTACATACAGGTACAGTGCCGGCCCTTTGAGCATGAGAGCGGCCATAAGGAAGTAAGGAATCCAGTACTGGTCAACGGTCGGTCCAATGTGGACCTGATCGTTCCAGAGGATCAGGGTGGTTGCGGAGCCTGTGGCAATGACCAACAGGAAAGCGCTCAAAAGGCGCCCGTACAGCCGGTTTTGTGCGGGCATGGCGGCCTGGAGCAGTGCCAGGAGTATGCTCTCGGCGACGGTCATCATCAATATGACGTCGTGGATATTGAAAATATAATCTTTCATGGAGTTGGGGTAGGGGACCTTGATTATTCTGGTGGCATACAGGCGCTAATCTGTCATATTTCCCACCATTGAGCAACCGAGCGGATCGAATCAGGATCTTGTCTTATAGACTAACAGCGGTTGTCTCAGGGTTGTGTTTATACCGCCCGGCAGCCAGAATTTGGTGCCAGTGTCCCTTAAAGGAGCCTCGTCCGTGACCTTATCCAAATCCGCCCCGGATTTTTCAGAGCTGCCCGAAATTTTGCCCTATCTTGCGTTTGATCCCGCGGAAGATGGAGCCAATGTCGGCGATGCGACCACTCGGGCTTATTTAAGGCACTACGGGCTGGATTTGGCGGCTGAATTTCCTGACGTGGCTCAGGGCGTTGGGCGGGTCCGCGTGGATCAGTGGGACATAGCCTGCCATTATTGGCTACCTCCGCAGCCACGGGGTCATCTGAGTATCGTGCATGGGTATTTCGATCACTCGGCACTGTACGTTCATGCGGTGCGATTTGCGCTCAGGCATAACCTGTCGGTTCTCACCTATGATCAGCCCGGCCACGGCTTGAGCTCGGGGCCGCGCCTGGTGATTGACAGCTTTGATCGCTATGCCGATGTCCTGCAGCAGCTGCTGGAGCGCTCCCGCCACCTGTTCGGCCCGACGCGATGTGCTCTGGGGCAGAGCATGGGAGGCGCCACGCTGCTTAACCACCTCTGGCGCCATGGGAACGCCCTGACCGGCCGTACCGCCCTGTTCGCGCCTCTGGTGCTGCCGCGCGGCTGGGGGCTCAGCCGGTGGCTCTATGCCCTGCTGCACCGCTGGGTGCGGGAGATTCCCCGGACGTTTATCGATAGCTCCCATGATGCGGACTTCAATCGCTTTCTGGCATCCGAGGACCCGCTGCAGTACCGACGCCTGAGTGTCGACTGGGTGGGCGCCATGAAACGTTGGGACGAGGTCTTCCGGAGTTGGCCGGTACGCAATGATGAACTATTGATGGTGCAGGGCACCGGGGATGACACCGTGGATTGGCAGTACAACTTGCAGCAGATCGGCCGCAAGTTGCCTAACCTGAGAGTGGAAATGCTGGAGGGCGCCCGTCACCATCTGGTGAACGAGACGCCCGAGTACCGCGACCCGGCCTTCGCCGCGGTCGAACGGTTCTTCTTCCAGTAGGTCGGATTAGCGAGGCGTAATCCGACGCAGGGTTTGAGCTTGTTGTGTCGGATTACGCTTCGCTA
>NZ_DGMV01000050.1:347-1321 GCF_002388575.1 Marinimicrobium sp. UBA4509 | reverse complement strand
ACGCTTCGCTAATCCGACCTACAGGGCTTTGGAGGTGCCAGTTCAGAACAGCACCCGACAGCGGATGGTGCCTTCAATTTCCCGCAGTTGCTTGAGCACTTCCGGGCTGTAGGGCGAGTAGATGTCCACTACCACGTAGCCGACCTTCTCGTTGGTCTGCAGATACTGGGCGGCGATGTTGATCTGATTGTCCGAGAAAATCCGGTTGATCGCCGACATCACGCCCGGTACGTTGCCGTGCACGTGCAACAGGCGGTGCGCGTCCGGGTGTCCGGGTAGCGCCACTTCCGGGAAGTTGACCGAGCTGGTGGTGGTACCGTTGTCCGAGTACATGATCAGCTTCTCGGCCACTTCCACCCCAATATTCTGCTGGGCTTCAACCGTCGAGCCGCCGATGTGGGGGGTCAGAAGGACGTTATCCAGGCCGCGCAACGGGCTGACGAACTCGTCGTCGTTACCTTTGGGCTCCACCGGAAAGACATCAATGGCCGCGCCGGCCAGCTTATCTGCCTTGACCGCCTCGGCCAGCGCGTCGATATCAATCACCGTACCGCGCGAGGCGTTGATCAGGATGGAGCCGGGCTTCATCTGCTCGAGCTGTTCGGCGCTAATCATGTTTTTGGTTGAGCCGGTTTCCGGCACGTGCAGGCTGACGATATCGGCGTGGTTGAGCAGCTCGTTCAGGCTGCGCATCTGGGTGGCATTGCCCAGCGGCAGCTTGGGAATGACATCGTAGAAGCAGACGTTCATACCCAGGCTCTCGGCCAGTACGCTCAACTGACTGCCGATGGAGCCATAGCCGATAATGCCCAGGGTCTTGCCTCGAATCTCGTAGGAACCCACGGCCGACTTCTGCCAGCCACCGCGATGGCAGACAGCGTTTTTCTCGGGAATTCCGCGCAACAGCAGAATCGCTTCGGCCAGCACCAACTCGGCCACCGAACGGGTGTTGGAGTAGGGCGCGTTGAACACCG
>NZ_DGMV01000050.1:0-190 GCF_002388575.1 Marinimicrobium sp. UBA4509 | reverse complement strand
ACCTGGTTGGTACCGATGCAGAAGCAGCCCGCCGCGATCAGCTTATTGGCGTTTTCAAATACCTTGCGGGTCAGCTGGGTGCGCGAGCGCAGGCCGACGAAGTGGGCATCTTTGATGCGCTCGATCAGCTCGTCTTCAGCCAGCGCGGTCTTGAGGTAGTCGATGTTGGTGTAGCCGGCGGCATTGAGGG
>NZ_DGMV01000092.1:13135-13434 GCF_002388575.1 Marinimicrobium sp. UBA4509 | reverse complement strand
ATTCGGCTCGTCTTCACGCTGCTCGTCATGGATGCACTGAATCCAACGGATCATAAGGCTTTTCAGATGGTATTCGGTGCCACCATGACCCTCCTGATCGCGATGGAATTCAAGCATTCGATCGTCAAAGTGGCTTTGCGCAAGGAAAGCATCATCCAGGTCAAGACCGTCATTCTGATCGCGATTCTGGCACTGGCCCGCAAGTTCATCATCCTAGAACCCGACGTTGATCCTGCCAAAGTGGCTGTGCTGGCGGGGACGGTACTGGCGTTGGGGCTGACCTATTGGCTCATGCGTGA
>NZ_DGMV01000092.1:10725-13001 GCF_002388575.1 Marinimicrobium sp. UBA4509 | reverse complement strand
TAACTTTCAGCCGTCACACAAGCGTCGTGGGCAAGGCGCGCGAGCGCAGGACTGGCCGTAGCCAATTCAAGCGAGCGCAGCACAGAAGCTCTGAAAGTTACGGAATTAACCGCATGGACCACTAGATATGTATCTTCGGCGGTGCCATCTTCCCTGCGAAAAATCAAGCGATACTGTTTGTTTACCCGGATTGAACACCAGCCAGCCTCAATGCTCGGATATTACAATTGAAGCAGATACAGGGTTCCCAGTTTCCCACTTATCCCGGTTTGGAATTGGGTGATCAGGAGCCGGCTCTGAAAAAAAATGACAAATATTTGCACTTTTTCGCAGTTTTTTGCACTCAGTAGGTGCTCCAAAATGTATATAAGTTATTGTTTTTAAATGGTGTGTTAGATTCTGCACCGGTAAATAACCCGGTCAGAAAGACGACCCCGGTTCCTGTAGAAACCTCAATTCTTCCTCCGTACTCTCTCTCCCGAGTATTTCATTGCGATGAGGATAACGTCCGAACCGCTCAATGATTTCCCAGTGGCGAATTTCGAACGTGAGGCTGTTCTCCAATCCCGGCTGATCGAACAGCGTCAGCGCCTGCTGATGAATCACCGCCGATTCACTGTGCATATAAGGCATATATAAGAAAGCCCTGGCCTGTGGCTCCAGCGCGTGGTCTGCCCCCTGCCGCACCGCCTCCTGGGCTAACACCAGCGCCAGGGCGTCCTGAGCGAACGCCTCCGGTCGATCCCGGTAGATATTGCGGGAGAACTGATCGAGCACGATGACCTCTGCCAACCGACCTTCTGGCGTGTCTCGCCAAGCCCATAACTCGCCACGCTTGGCCTGCTCCAACAGGTGTCCAAACCGGGCGTCTATCGCCTCATCCAGCGCGGAATCCTTCTTGAACCACTGACTGGGCATCAGCTCTTCGAACCAGAACTGAAATACCGTTCGGGCATTCTGTGGCTTTTTGGGCAGGGACATGGGCTATCCAGGGACTTGGGCAAAGACGGTTCCGACCTATTACGAATCAGTTGCTCTACCGACTGAGCTATTGCTCCGTTCAATTTATTTAATAGCAGCCTTCGACGGTAATCAATCCCAGACGGCCTTTTCGACCACTCCGTAAGTTATTCACACTTGTGGACAATAGTTACCCACAGGTAAAAACGACTTCAAACGGTAAACTTACAACGGTTATCCACACTTACTCACAGGTTTCCCCCATAACCGATTGATTTTCCGTGAGTTCATTCTGTATCTGGGGATAACCCTGTGAACGTCTGGGGGTAAAAGCTGGCGATGAAATTGGGGATAACTCGAGCTTTGCCGGTTTTCTGTATAACTCGGCTTTTCGTCACCAGCTTGCGGTCAGCTTGTCAGCCCCTTACCCGGGCTTTGTCCCGTGGGTTACTATCTCGGTAAGTCATTGTCTGAAAATCGGTTTTCAGACTTATACACAGAATTTTGGCTCACCATTAGTAGTAACAGCATTAAATACTTAACTAACTTATCTATTAACTTATTTACTTAATACTTATTTGTATAACTGATTAATTTGACTTTGTTTAGAAACTGAACAACTTTTGTACAAATCCGATTCAGGCCCTATAATGCTCGCCCTTTTTCACCGGTACGGCCCCGGAGGCCTCCAGTTATGATTTACCCCGAGCGCTTTGACGTTATCGTCATCGGCGGCGGTCACGCCGGCACCGAAGCCTGTCTGGCGGCCGCTCGCATGGGCTGTAAAACCCTCCTGCTCACCCATAACGTCGATACCCTGGGGCAAATGTCCTGCAACCCGGCCATTGGTGGGATCGGCAAAAGCCATCTGGTGAAAGAAATCGACGCCCTCGGTGGCGCCATGGCCATGGCGACCGACCGTGCCGGTATCCAGTTCCGGGTGTTGAACTCACGCAAAGGGCCTGCGGTGCGCGCGACCCGTGCCCAGGCGGATCGGGCGCTGTACAAAAGCGCCATCCGAAACCAGCTCGAAAACCAGCCGAATCTGAGTATTTTTCAGCAGGCGGCGGATGATCTGATCGTCAACGGTGACACCGTCGAGGGCGTCGTCACCCAGATGGGATTGAAATTTCTGGCGCCTACCGTGGTGTTGACGACCGGGACCTTCCTTGGCGGCAAGATTCACATTGGTCTGGAAAACCATGCCGGTGGCCGCGCGGGTGATCCGCCGGCACAGACTCTGGCGGCCCGCTTGCGGGAGCTGCCTCTGCGCGTTGATCGCCTGAAAACCGGCACCCCGCCGCGAATCGATGCCA
>NZ_DGMV01000092.1:10233-10611 GCF_002388575.1 Marinimicrobium sp. UBA4509 | reverse complement strand
GAGCGCACCCACGACATCATCCGTGGCGGGCTGGACCGCTCCCCCATGTATTCCGGAGTGATCGAGGGGATTGGCCCGCGCTACTGCCCGTCGATCGAAGACAAAATCCATCGGTTTGCGGACAAATCCTCGCACCAGGTCTTTATCGAGCCCGAGGGTCTGAACACCCGGGAGCTCTACCCCAATGGCATTTCCACCAGTCTGCCGTTCGATGTGCAACTGGAACTGGTGCGTTCGATCAAAGGCTTTGAAAACGCCCACATCACCCGCCCGGGCTATGCGATTGAATACGATTACTTCAATCCCCAGGACCTGAATTACAGCCTGGAAACCAAGGCCATTTCAGGCCTGTACTTTGCCGGGCAGATCAACGGCACC
>NZ_DGMV01000092.1:9009-9967 GCF_002388575.1 Marinimicrobium sp. UBA4509 | reverse complement strand
ATGGGCACCCAGGAGCCCTACCGGATGTTCACCAGCCGGGCGGAATATCGTCTGCTGCTGCGCGAAGACAACGCCGACCTGCGCCTGACCGAACAGGCCCGGGCCATGGGCCTGATTGACGACGACCACTGGGCGCAATTCTGCCGCCAGCGCGATGGCATTGCCCTCGAGCAGGAGCGCCTGAAAACCACCTGGGTTCAGGCCGGTTCCGACGCCGCCAAGGCACTGGAAAGCAAAATTGACGCCCCGCTCAACCGGGAATACAGCCTGTTTGAACTGCTCAAGCGCCCGCAGCTGAACTACCCCGACGTGGCGGGCCTGAAAGGCGAACCGGTGGCGGATGAGCGCGTTGCGCTACAGGTAGAAATAGATGCCAAGTATTCGGGCTACATCGATCGCCAACAGGACGAAATCAATCGCCTGCGCGCCCACGAGCAGACCCTGATTCCGACCGAATTCGATTTCGACAAGGTCGAGGGCTTGTCCAACGAAGTGAAGCAGAAACTGAGTGCCGCCCGACCGGAAACCCTGGCTCGGGCCTCGCGCATACCGGGCGTGACCCCGGCGGCGGTGTCGCTGCTGCTGATTCACCTGAAAAAGCGCGGACTGCTGCAGCGGGAGACCTCCCAAGCCTCATGAGCGAACCCCTGAAGGCCCGGCTGACGGCGGGCATTGCCGAGCTGGGCCTGACCATTACCGAACACCAGACGGAGCAACTGCTGACTTACCTGCAGGAGTTCCACAAGTGGAACCGGGCCTACAACCTGTCCGCGGTACGCGACATCGACGCCATGCTCGACCGGCACCTGCTCGACAGCCTGAGCGTACTGGCCCATGTGCAGGCCAGAACCCCCCGGCGGCTGATCGACGTGGGTACCGGAGGCGGCCTGCCCGGCATCCCCCTGGCCATCGCCCTACCCGATTGCCAGATCACCCTGCTCGACAGCAACGGCAAGAA
>NZ_DGMV01000092.1:710-8923 GCF_002388575.1 Marinimicrobium sp. UBA4509 | reverse complement strand
GACAGCAACGGCAAGAAAACCCGTTTTCTCTTCCACATCAAAACCCTGCTCAAACTGAACAACGTCACGGTGGAAAACCGCCGCGTCGAACAGTTCCGGCCCGACCAACCGTTCGACATCGTGATCAGCCGCGCCTTTGCCAGCCTGTCAGACATGGTATCCGGGTGTGAGCACTTACTTTCGTCAGGAGGCCTGTTTATGGCCATGAAAGGGGTGTATCCAGAGGCTGAATTGGCGGAAGTGGAAGGTCGGGTTGAGCTGGTTCAGAGCCACCCGTTGCAGGTCCCCGGCAATGAGGGGGAGCGGCATTTGTTGGAGATGAGGTTGAGTTAGTACGTCCAGGGCAATCACGCCCGGGCCGATGCAGGGAGTTGGAAGACGCCGCTGCGCGACTTATCCGCCCGGCATTTGAGGGTCTATCAAGTTCTGTTACGGCGGGTGCGCTTCGCTTNNTGGACACCATCCGCGAACAGGGCAACGCCTACCTGAGCGCCGGCACCCGCCTGCGTTCCAACTACAACCGCGTCATGCTCGACATCGTCGCCGACACCTGCGGCCGCCACGACACCCTGGGCGGCGCCTGCGCCACCGAAAGCAACACCGTGCGCTACGACCTCGACAAACGCCACATGCACGCCTGCCGCGACAGCTGGATGCTCGCCATCGCCGAGCACGAAGAACTCGGCCTGAGCAAACGGGACATCACCCACAACATCAACTTCTTCATGAACGTGCCCATCACCCCGGACGGTGGATTGACGTTCGAAGATGGCATCTCGGCGCCCGGAAAATATGTGGAGCTGAAGGCCCAGATGGACACCATTGTGTTGATTTCCAATTGTCCGCAGTTGAATAACCCGTGTAATGGGTATGATCCGACGCCGATTGAGGTGTTGGTTTGGGATTAGGGGGGACGTTGGGTTACGGCGGATGCGCCTGCGGCTTATCCGCCCTACGCAAACTTCCGCTGGCACGGAGGTCTGGAGCGGGTACAACGATTCAAGACCGTGGAGCCGGGGACCGGCGATTCGAGCCTACAGGGATGTATGTACGGCGTGTCTTGAAAGGGGTTACCCCGCAGCGGCCCGGACGTGATGCGCCCACCATCAAAAACAATCCGGACTTGTCCCCGAGGGCCGCTTGCCACACAATACCCGGCTTTGATCCTGTTTCTCGAATAATCCAAAGGATAACGCTTTGACCCGAATCTACGCGGTAGCCAACCAGAAAGGCGGGGTGGGCAAAACCACCACCTGCGTCAACCTGGCCGCCTCCCTGGTGGCGACGAAAAAACGCGTCCTGCTGGTGGACCTGGACCCCCAGGGCAACGCCACCATGGGCAGTGGTGTGGACAAAAGCGAACTGGAACTGACCGTTTACGACGTACTCACCCGCCGGGCCGACGCCCGCGAATGCCTGCAGACCTCCGAATCCGGACAGTTCAAACTCCTGCCCGCCAACGGCGACCTCACCGCCGCCGAAGTGGAAATGCTCTCCCTGGACGGCAAAGAACGCCTCCTGTGGGACGGCCTGCAACCGATCAAAGACGAATTCGACTACATCATCATCGACTGCCCGCCCTCGCTCAACATGCTCACGGTCAACGCCCTGACCGCCTGCGACGGCGTGATCATCCCCATGCAGTGTGAATACTACGCGCTGGAAGGACTCTCGGCCCTGATGAACACCATTGGCCGAATTCAGGAACTGCTCAACCCCAACCTGAAAATCGAAGGCCTGCTGCGCACCATGTACGACCCGCGCAACAGCCTGACCAACGACGTTTCCGCCCAGCTCTCCCAGCACTTTGGCGACCGGCTCTACCGGACCTGCATTCCGCGCAACGTGCGTCTGGCCGAAGCGCCCAGTTACGGGCAGCCGGTGCTCAGCTACGACCGCCAATCCAAGGGGGCAATCGCCTACCTGGCACTGGCGGGGGAAATCATCCGGCGCAACGAAAACGACGAGAAGGCCGCTGCTCACGCAGCGCACTCCTGAAGCAACCATCACTGAATTACAGCAAATCATCAGCAGGGCAAGGTAATGGCGGGAAAACGCAAAGGCTTAGGCAAAGGCTTGGATGCCCTTCTGGGGGCGGGCGTGACGCCGGCTCCGGCGGATACACCCACTCCGGATTCGCCCCAGGCCGTCGAGGAAGCACTGGCCGATGGCCGGCTCGCCCACATTCCGGTGGAAATGATTCAGCGCGGGCGCTACCAGCCCCGTCGCGACATGCACCCCGAGGCACTGGAAGAGCTGGCGGACTCCATCAAAGCCCAGGGCGTGATGCAGCCGATCGTGGTCCGGCTTATCGCCCCGGAAAAATACGAAATCATCGCCGGTGAACGTCGCTGGCGAGCCACTCAACTGGCGGGTCTGGACAAGATTCCCGCGGTCATCCGGGATGTGCCCGATGAAGCGGCCATTGCCATGGCGCTGATCGAAAACATTCAGCGCGAAGATCTCAACCCGATCGAAGAGGCCATGGCCCTCAAGCGGCTGCAGGAAGAATTTGAGCTGACCCAGGGCGAAGTGGCCCAGGCGGTAGGCAAATCCCGCACCACGGTGACCAACCTGTTGCGCCTGATTGCCCTGACCGAGGAAGTCAAAACCATGCTCGAGCATGGCGACCTGGAAATGGGCCACGCCCGGGCCCTGCTCACTCTGGAGCCCGAAGATCAGCGGGTGGCGGCCCGTCAGGTGGTCGGCAAGGCCCTATCGGTCCGGCAAACCGAGACCCTGGTACGCAATCTTCAGGAGCAGAAGCACAAGAATACGGTAAAACCGGCCGCACCCTCGGCGGATATTCGCCGCCTGGAGGAGCAGCTTTCGGAGACATTGGGCGCCGGTGTGGCCATTCAACACACGGCCAAGGGCAAAGGCAAGCTGGTAATCAATTACAACAATCTGGACGAGCTCGACGGCATTCTCGCTCACATCAAATAGCGAGTTTTTTGAGTAATCGGTCAAAACGGCAAAAAGTGAGAATTATCCGATAATTAGCGGCGTTGTAAATGCTTCCGACTCAGGTTGAAGCGGGGGGGCTTTATCCCTATAATGCTGCGGCCCGGTCGCTTGGCGTCTGGGCTGGACACTCAGGTCGAACAGACGAGCTTTTGATAAACGCCACGCCATCACGACAGCGCCGACCACAGTCGATTGCCCGGCCTCCGGTTCTTTCGCGCTTGTTGTTGTTCTGGCTGCTGCTGTTCATCGCGGCGGGGGGCATTTGGCTGTTTGAGATCCGACTGGGCCTGTCAGTGCTCTGGGGAATTGCGGTCAGCGCTCTCCCCGGCGCCTGTTTTGCCTGGTACAGTTTTCGCCGCTTGGGCGGTGCCCGGCAGTCCGGAGCCGCGGTGCAAGCCATTTACCGGGCGGAAACCATCAAGTTTTTACTCACGGCGGCACTGTTTTCGGCTGTGTTTATGCAGGTGAAAGAGATTCATCTGGCGGCATTTTTTATCGCATTTGCCGGTGCACACCTGGGCGCCAGTCTGGTCACCGCCCGCACCCTGGCGCGTCACCAGGGCTAGGTTGAACTCACACAAAGAGACTATTTGGATGGCAGCGGAAGAGTACACTCCCACAACTACCGAGTATATTCAGCACCACCTGACCAACTGGACCTATGGCAAACTGCCGGAAGGCTCCTACTGTGACGGCTATCAGGTGCAGGAAACCACCGGCTGGACGGTGGCCAAATGTTCCGAAGCCATGTCTGCCATGGGATTCAATGCCATTCACCTCGACTCCATGGCCTGGTCCATCGGTCTCGGTCTGTTGTTTATCGGCGTTTTCCGCTGGGCGGCCAAAAAAGCCCACGCGGGGGTTCCCACCGGTCTGCTGAACTTTGTTGAAATCATCATCGAGTTCATCGACAAAACCGTCAAAGACGGCTTCCAGCACAAAAACGCCATGATCGCCCCGCTCGCCCTGACCATTTTTGTCTGGGTGTTCCTGATGAACCTGATGGACCTGGTGCCGGTGGACTGGATTCCCTCCCTGGCCATGTGGATCGCCGGCGACAGTCACTTCTACTTCAAGATCGTGCCCACCACCGATCCGAACATCACCCTGTCCATGGGCTTTACCGTATTCCTGCTGATGATCGGCTTCAGTATCGTCAAAAAAGGCTTTATGGGGTTCGTCAAAGAACTGACCCTGCACCCTTTCCATACCGACAAGTGGTATGTGAACCTGCTGCTGATTCCGATCAACTTTGCCCTGGAGTCCATTGCCCTGATCGCCAAGCCGATTTCTCTGGGCCTGCGACTGTTCGGCAACCTCTATGCGGGTGAAATGATTTTTATCCTGATCGCCACCATGTATTCCGCCGGCCTGATCATCGGTATTTTCGGCGGCTTCCTGCAGTGGGGTTGGGCGGTGTTCCACATTCTGGTGATTACCCTGCAGGCCTTCGTATTCATGGTGTTGACCATCGTGTACATGGCCATGGCGCACCATGTGGAAGACGAAGACCAGTTTACGCACTAACGTTTTGAACAACTCACTTATCTTTTTTTAAAACTGAGGAGAACTACCATGGGTATGGCACTGATTGCTGTTGCACTGTTGATTGGCCTGGGCGCACTGGGTACCGCTATCGGCTTCGCTCTGTTGGGCGGTAAGCTGCTGGAAGGTTCCGCTCGTCAGCCGGAACTGGCTCCGATGCTGCAGGGCAAAATGTTCCTGATCGCCGGTCTGTTGGACGCCGTTCCGATGATTGGTGTAGGTATCGCCATGTACATCCTGTTCGTTACCGTACCGGGCCTGGCGTAAGACCTCGCGAACTCCCAGAAACCCGATCCGTGTGCATCACCGGTTGTGAGCGCACACGGTTAAAGCCAAAAGCGTTACTGGAACAGAGGTTATCGGCGTGAACATTAATTTGACCCTAATCGGACAGTCCATCGCGTTTATTTTCTTCGTGCTGTTCTGCATGAAGTACGTGTGGCCGTTCATCACCGACGCAATGGCCGAGCGTCAGAAGCGCATTGCGGATGGCCTGGCCGCCGCGGATCGCGCCGACAAGGATCTGGAACTGGCGAAAGAAAAAGCCGCCAAGACTCTGCGCGAAGCCAAACAGGAAGCGGCCGGTATCGTCGAGTCCGCCAATAAGCGCGCCGCCAAGCTTGTTGAAGAAGCCAAAGACCAGGCTCGGGTAGAAGCCGAGCGTATCCGGTCCGCGGCCGAAGCCGAAGTGGAGCAGGAAGTGAACCGTGCCAAAGAGAAGCTGCGTGGCCAAGTGTCCCAGTTGGCTCTGCTCGGTGCACAGAAAGTGCTGGAAGCGGAAATTGACGAGTCCAAGCACAAGTCCATGATCGACAAACTGGCTGCCAATCTTTAAGTGAGGTGAACTGTGGCTGAACTGACTACCCTCGCCCGACCCTATGCCAAAGCGGCGTTTCAATACGCGCTGGACGCACAGGATCTGAGCGGTTGGGCCCAGCAACTGGCGACTCTGGCCGGCGCCAGCCAATACGGCACCATGGCCGATCGTATCGCGTCACCGTCACTGTCGGCCCAACAACAGGCCGATGTTCTGATCGAGGCCTGCGGTGACGAACTGAGCCAGCCAGTGCGCAACTACGTTCAGCTTCTGGCCCAGAACAAGCGTCTGATTTTGTTGCCGGAAATTCAGCAACTGTTCGAGGCGTTCAAGCACGCCCAGGAGCAGTCGGTGGATGTCGAGCTGACCACCGCCTTCACCCTGGCGGATGCCGAGCAGGAAAAACTGGCTCAGGCTCTCAGCGACAAGCTCAAGCGCAAAATCAGCGTCCGGGCCCAGGTCGACGAACAGCTTCTGGCGGGCGTTATCGTTAAAGCAGGTGATTTGGTCATCGACGGCTCGATGCGCGGTCGGTTAGAAAAACTCGCCAAAGCAATCAATTCGTAGGATTGAGGAAAAAAGCATGCAGCAGCTGAATCCATCCGAGATTAGCGACATTATCAAGCAGCGCATCGACAAACTCGATGTGTCCGCCGAAGCCCGCAACCAGGGCACGGTGGTTTCCGTGTCCGACGGCATCGTGCGTATTCACGGCCTGATGGACGTGATGTACGGCGAGATGATCGAATTTGAAGGCGGTCGTTTCGGTATGGCACTGAACCTGGAGCGCGACTCCGTCGGTGCGGTAATTCTGGGCGACTACCTGGGTGTGGCCGAAGGCCAGACCTGTAAGTGCACCGGTCGTATTCTGGAGGTGCCGGTAGGCCCCGAGCTGGAAGGCCGCGTCATCGATGCACTGGGTAACCCGATCGATGGTAAGGGTCCGGTTGACACCAAAGAAACCGACGCCATTGAAAAAGTGGCTCCCGGTGTTATCTGGCGTCAGTCCGTTGACCAGCCGGTTCAACTGGGTCTGAAAGCGGTTGACTCCATGGTGCCGATCGGTCGCGGTCAGCGTGAGCTGATCATTGGTGACCGTCAGATCGGTAAATCCGCCATTGCGGTGGACGCCATCATCAACCAGAAAGACTCCGGTATTAAGTGTATCTACGTGGCCATTGGCCAGAAGGCGTCCTCCATTGCGTCCGTGGTTCGCAAGCTGGAAGAGCACGGCGCCATGGATCACACCGTTGTGGTGGCTGCCACCGCTTCGGACCCGGCGGCCATGCAGTACCTGGCGGCCTTCGCCGGTTGTACCATTGGTGAGTACTACCGCGACCGCGGTCAGGACGCGCTGATCATTTATGATGACTTGACCAAGCAGGCCTGGGCCTATCGCCAGATCTCCCTGCTGCTGCGTCGTCCGCCGGGCCGTGAAGCCTACCCGGGTGATGTATTCTACCTGCACTCGCGTCTGCTCGAGCGCGCTGCACGAGTCAGTGCCGATTACGTTGAGAAGTTCACCAATGGTGAAGTGAAAGGCAAAACCGGCTCACTGACCGCGCTGCCGATCATTGAAACCCAGGCCGGTGACGTATCGGCGTTCGTACCGACGAACGTGATCTCCATTACCGACGGTCAGATCTTCCTGGAAACCTCGATGTTCAACTCGGGCATCCGTCCGGCGATGAACGCCGGTATCTCGGTATCCCGTGTGGGTGGTTCCGCACAGACCAAAGTGATCAAGAAACTGTCCGGTGGTATTCGTACCGCTCTGGCTCAGTACCGCGAACTGGCGGCTTTCTCCCAGTTTGCCTCTGATCTGGATGAAGCCACCAAGGCTCAGCTGGAGCACGGTGAGCGCGTGACCGAGCTGATGAAGCAAAACCAGTACTCGCCGATGAGCATTGCCCAGATGGCACTGGTTCTGTTCTGCGCCAACGAAGGCTATCTGCAAGACGTGGAAGTAAACAAGGTTCTGGACTTTGAAAGTGCCCTGCTCTCCTACGCTGAAAGCGAAGGTGCCGACCTGTTGAAAGAAATCAACGAAACCGGCAACTGGAACGATGAGCTGCAAGGCAAGATGAAAGCCCTGGTGGACAAGTTCAAATCCACCCAGACCTGGTAAGACCGGCGGTGCCGAAAGGCACCGCTTCATTCACGCTTGAGGGCCTTTGAGTATGGCAGGCGCAAAAGAGATTCGGACGCAGATTTCGAGCATTAAAAGCACGCAGAAAATTACCAGCGCGATGGAAATGGTCGCCGCGAGTAAGATGCGTAAAGCTCAGGAGCGTATGGAGCGGGGCAAGCCCTATGCCCAGCGCATGCGTGCCGTGGTCGGTCACCTGGCCAACGCCAACCCCGAATACAAGAACCGCTACATGGAAGAGCGCGAAGTCAAACGGGTGGGCTACATCATTGTCTCCAGTGACCGCGGTCTGTGTGGTGGCCTGAACGTCAACGTGTTCAAGGCCGCACTCAAGTCCATGAAGTCCTGGTCCGACCAGGGTGTCGCAGTAGATCTGTGCTTGCTGGGTGCCAAAGCCGGTGCGTTTTTCAACAGCCATGGTGGCAATGTGGTCGCCAGCGCTCGTGATCTGGGTGAGGCACCGACCGTCGCTTCCCTGATTGGCAGCGTCAAGGTCATGCTGGACGCCTTTGGCGAAGGCAAGATCGACAAGCTCTACCTGGTCGGTAACGAATTCATCAACACCATGACTCAGCAACCTGAAGTTCAGCAGCTGTTGCCGCTGGTGGCCGAAGAAGACCAAAAGCTTCAGCACCACTGGGATTACCTGTACGAGCCGGACGCCGAGCAACTGCTCGACGGTCTGCTGATTCGTTATATCGAGTCTCAGGTGTATCAGGCCGTGGTTGAAAACGG
>NZ_DGMV01000092.1:0-591 GCF_002388575.1 Marinimicrobium sp. UBA4509 | reverse complement strand
CTGCAACTGGTGTACAACAAAGCCCGTCAGGCCGCGATTACCCAGGAGCTGTCGGAAATTGTGGGCGGTGCCGCCGCCGTGGCCTCTTAAGGCCCAGAGCTGAGAACCCTTTTTTGAGTTAAAACCTTCAGTCTCAGGCTGCCATCGTCATTCACTGACAGTCGGCCGGATCTGAAACCAAGAGGAACCGGAAATGAGTAGCGGACGTATCGTACAAATTATCGGCGCCGTGATCGACGTGGAATTCCCGCGCGATGCCGTGCCGCAAATCTATGATGCACTGAAAGTCACCGAGCAAGACCTGACTCTGGAAGTGCAGCAGCAACTGGGCGACGGCGTGGTACGCACCATTGCCCTGGGCTCCTCTGAAGGTCTGCGTCGTGGTCTGGATGTGAGCAACACCAAGGAGCCGATCAAGGTTCCGGTGGGCACCAAAACCCTGGGTCGTATCATGAACGTACTGGGCGACCCGATTGATGAAGCCGGCCCCATCGGTGAAGACGAGCGCATGCAGATTCACCGCGATGCCCCGGCGTACGAAGAACTGGCCGCGTCCAACGAGCTGCTGGAAACCGGCATCAAGGTGATCGA
>NZ_DGMV01000040.1:37765-38491 GCF_002388575.1 Marinimicrobium sp. UBA4509 | reverse complement strand
CGCTGCGCTAATCCGACCTACGCCAATCACCCCGCTCCGACCCGGACTTCCTACAACCTAATAAGCCCAAGCATCAAGTCAGCTCAATCTTCTGCAAAGTACCATCGGCCATCATCTCGCTCATATGGCCTTTGGGTTCGGCCAGCATCTGGACGAGGAAGAAGGTCGCTACAGCCGAGGCGCCGATCACCAGAAAGAACGTGCTCGCATCCATAAAGCTATAGGCCGTCAGATAAGTGACCGCACCCACGTTTCCGTATGCGCCGGCCATGCCCGCGATCTGGCCGGTCATGCGACGCTTCACCAACGGCACCATGGCAAACACCGCGCCTTCGCCCGCCTGGACAAAGAAAGAACAGCACATCACCGCCATTACCGCCAGCCACACCGGCCAGCCGCCGCCGACCTGGGAGAGGACGAAGTAACCCACCGCCAGGCCGCCGATGAAGATGGACATGCTGCGTCGGCGCCCGAAGTTGTCGCTGATCCAGCCGCCGCCCGGGCGGGCCACCAGGTTCATAAAGGCGAAGGCGCCACCAAGCATGCCCGCTTCGGCCAGGCTCAGTTGGGTGAAGGTTTCCAGAAAGAAGGCCGGCAGCATGGAGACCACCGCCAGCTCGGAGCCGAAGGTGACGAAGTAGGCCCAGCTCAATACCGCGACCTGCTTGAACTCGTACTTGTCGTGCTCCGGTACGCCGTGTTTGAGCATGTCTTTGTTCACCCGAT
>NZ_DGMV01000040.1:33962-37660 GCF_002388575.1 Marinimicrobium sp. UBA4509 | reverse complement strand
GATCTGGCTGAACTGGAATATGAACAGGCACAGGAGGACCAGGTACATCAGGTAGACCGAGCTCTGGGTGAGCAGGCTGATGTTGGACGGGCCCAGGCGCCAGGCCAGTACGGCGAGGATGGCGTACATGGGGACGTTCATCGCGATGTAGAACCAGAAATCACGCTTGCTGGAGACTTCCAGGCCGCCGGATTTTTTTGGTTTGAAATAGGTGGAGCCTTTGGGGGTGTTGCGCGCGCGCCAGTAGAAAATGCCACCGTAGACAATGGCAATAAGGCCGGTGCAGGCAATGGCTGCGCGCCAGCCACCGAGGCTGCCGAATACCACTACGGCCAGGGTGGGCAGGGTAAAGGCCGCGGCGGCGGAGCCGAAGTTGCCCCAGCCGCCATAGATACCTTCCGCCAGGCCAACCTGCCGGGCGGGAAACCACTCGCCCACCATGCGGATACCGATTACGAAGCCGGCACCGACGAAGCCGAGCAGAAAACGGGTCAGCGCCAATTGCTCGAAGGTCTGTGAGGCGGCAAAGGCCAGGCACAACAACCCCGAGCAGGCGAGCAGCCCGGAGAACACGTTTCGTGGGCCGAACTTGTCCACCAGAATCCCGATCACGATGCGGGCCGGGATGGTCAGGGCGACGTTGAGAATCAGCAGCGCTTTCCACTGGGCACCGCTCATGTCGAGGGTTTCAGTGATCAGGGGCTTCAGAGGGGCGTGACTGAACCACACCACAAACGACAGAAAGAAGGCAAACCAGGTCAGGTGCAGGACCCGGATGGCGGGCTGGGAAAAATCCAGCGGGTTCAGTTTGTTCAGGCTCATAAGACATCAATCCAGAGTATGGGGCCGGGTTGTCAGGGGCATGCCCGAGGGGAGTGAACCGCTTTGGGGCACGCATTGCGCTGCAGGGGTGATCATCTGTTGTGCTTGAACACGCGAGGTCGATAACTAACACGCAGCGCGACCGGGGCTGAAGTTGCAATGCCTATGCCAAATAAAATAATTTTTTAACGCCTTGTTTTTAAAGATGTTTTCGAATCGGGCGGCGGAGGTGGCTGATCCGGAAGCTTGAGTTGCCGCGCTGTCGGAGTGCGGAGCCGGTTCAGATTGGTGCATGTTCAGGCGCTGTGATGGGTTCCGGACGTGGTTTTCTGTGGCGGGGAGTGGATCAATATTGGCGCATAAATCTTCTGCACTGTTCAGTGACTCAAAAAGGGGCGTCGAGCAAAACAACGGGGAGGGATTTTCATTTGTTTAGTTATGTTATACCATAACAAAACTAAGCGAGTTACCTATCCCGGAGGTTGTTGTGCAGAAGAACTGGTTGCAATGGAGTGGTATTGGGCTGTTGTGGGCTGGATTGGTCTCCCCAAGTGCGCTGGCGGAAACCCTGACCGGCGCGGTGCTGGATGCCGATGGCCAGCCGGTGGCCGGCGCGGTGGTTGAATGGGTGGGCAGTAACCGCCAGGCCCTGACTGATGCCGCCGGTCGTTTTTCACTGGAAGATCTGCGTGGTGACGAAGTGGAGCTGCATATTATGGCGCCCCGGTTTGTGCATCAGCAGCTGCATGTCGATCTCGATGAGGGGCCGGTGACCATCCGGCTGCGGCCCACCCGCATTGAAGTGATCGAAGTGGTGGCACTGCCCTGGCACGCCTCCACCCTGGAGTCCGCCCAGCCAGTCAATGTGATTGCCGGTGATACCCTCGCCCGTCAGCAGGCCTCCACGCTCGGGGAAACCCTGAAGAATGAGGTGGGGGTGCACACCAGTTACTTTGGGCCCGTCGCCAGCAGCCCGGTGATTCGGGGCCTGAGTGGACCCCGAGTGTTGATCACCCAGAATGGCCTGGATGCCGGCGATGTCTCCCGGGTCGGGCCGGATCATCTGGTGACCACGGAGACCTCGACCGCCGAGCAGGTGGAAGTGCTGCGCGGCCCGGCCACTCTGTTCTATGGCAGCGGAGCGATCGGCGGGGTGGTCAATATCGTCGACGGCCGGGTGCCGACGGATAATGAGCTGTCCGGCCAGTGGCATTTGAAACATGACAATGTGGCGGATGAAAAACTGGTCAGCGGCAGCGTTACCGGAGGGGCGGGCTCCTGGGCCACGCATGCAGATGGTTTCTGGCGAGAGTCCAACGATTACCGGATTCCGGTAGCCGCTGAGCGTGAAGAGCACGAGGCTGGTCATGAGCAAGATCATGCCGACGAAGCGTTTGACGGGCGCCTGGATAACTCCGCGTACCGGGCCAAGGGCGCCAATATTGGTGCCAGCTATTTACTGGATAACGGCTTTGTGGGTGTTTCTGTCGGACGGCTGGAGAGAACCTACGGAATTCCCGGCCACGGTCATGAAGGCGAGGGCGACGTTGATGTGTACGCCGACCTGGAGCAGGATCGGGTACAGCTGATCAGCGAGCTGAGTCTGGATCACGCCTGGTTCAGTGCCCTGAACACCCGCCTAGGCTATACCGATTATCGCCATTCGGAAATTGAAGAGGGTGTGCCTCTTACCACCTTCGCCAATACCAGCCGGGAAGTGCGCGCCGAGCTGTTTCATCATCCGGTGGCCGAATGGCGCGGTGCCTGGAGTCTTCAGTACAAGCATCAGGACTTTTCTGCGGAGGGCGCTGAGGCCTTCACCCCGCCCTCGGAAACGGAAAGCCTGGCGCTGGGCTGGATGGAGGAGCGGCACTTTGGCCCGGTACAGGTTCAGTTGGGGGCGCGGGTTGAGCGGGTCGAACTGTCCGCCGATCAGGTGACGGTTCCGATGGAAGATCAACCCGGATTGCTGGCCGCCTATCAAGTGAAACAGACCTTTGAACCGTTCAGCCTGTCTGCCGGTGCGGTGTGGGATTTCACCGAGGGTTACAACCTGGGGCTGTCACTGTCCCGGGCGCAACGCGCGCCTTCGGCGGCCGAGCTGTACTCCTTTGGCCCCCATATCGGTACCAGCAGTTATGAAATCGGTGCCCTGTATGACTTGCATGAAGAGGCGGATGGGCACTTTCACGCCGAGGTCAGTCCGGCGGCGGTGGAGCTGGAAACGTCCAACAACATCGATCTGACTCTGCGCAAGTTTGAAGGTGATGTGGGCTTCACGTTGAACGCCTTCTACAACCAGATGGATGATTTCTACTATCTGTCTGCCACGGGCCTGGAAGCCGAGGACGATCACGCCGATGAACACGATCACGGCGAGGCAGAGCATGAGGAGGAAGAGGCCTTACCGGTGTATCACTACACCGCCCGCGACGCGCGCCTGTACGGTGTGGAAGGCCAACTGGTATGGCAGGTGGCCAGCCCCTGGCGTCTGACCCTGATGAGCGACTACACCCGCGCCACCCTGAATGGCGGCGAAGCCATGCCGCGTATTCCGCCACTGCGTCTCGGAGCGCAACTGGAGTATCGCCTCAATGGTTGGCGGGCGGAGTTGGGCGCGCAACATTACTTCGATCAGGACCGCACCGCCAATCTGGAAACGGAGTCCGACGGTTACACCCTGGTGGATGCCCAGCTGAGTTACGACTGGGAGTGGGCCGCGCAGACCATGACCCTCTATGTCCAGGGCAACAACCTCACGGACACCGAAGCCCGTCCGCACACCTCATTTTTGAAAGACAAGGCGCCATTACCGGCGCGTTCGCTGGCGGTAGGACTGCGCTCCCGATTCTAGCCCCTACGGATAGCACGGCAGT
>NZ_DGMV01000040.1:32333-33792 GCF_002388575.1 Marinimicrobium sp. UBA4509 | reverse complement strand
AGGGCAAAGCCCGCATCCGCCGTCACCCGACGCAACCAACAATTTAATAATCGAACAACAGGAGTTTCAAACATGCATTGGCAACACGGACTTTCAACCGCTTTGTGCCTGAGCTCACTGTTGGTACTGAGCGGCTGCGGTGGCAGCAGCACCGAGATTGTGGAACGCGATCCGGTGGAAGATCATTCCGACGATCACGATGATGATCATGGTTCAGCCCATGGTGACGCGCCCGAAACCAAAGGCCGGTTACTGGTAGCCGCCTACGATGAGGCCGAAGTGGTTCTCTATGATCTGGATGACGGCGACGAGCTGGCCCATTACGAACTGAATAATCCGGCTTCGGCGGTATACGCCAGCGCGAACCATCGCTTTGGTGTGATGTTGCAGCGGGATGCGGGTGAAGTAAACGCGGTGGACTCGGGTCTGATTCACGAGTATCACGATGATCACTGGGATTACACCATCACCTCCCCGAGCTTTGCCGACTTCTCGGCGCCGGGTCCACGCCCGACCCACTTCACCACCGGTGGCGAGCGTTCGGTGATTTTCTATGACGGCAATGCCGATCAGGGCGAGGCGGCTGAGGTCGGGGTCTTTTCCGAAGCCGATATGGCCGACAATGGCAGTGGCCGATGGCTGACCCTGGACACTCACCAGCACGGCGCAGCGCAGCAGTTTGGAGAGTACCTGTTTGCCACTGTCCGGGATGCCAATGATGACAGCACCACCTTGCCCAACCAGGTAGCGCGTTACCACTGGCACGATGACGAGTACGAACTCGAACAGACCTTCGAAACGCTCTGTCCCGGACTGCACGGGAGTGCCCAGTGGCATCACGGTGTCGCCTTTGGCTGCACGGATGGTGTGTTGGTGATTCACGAGGAAAACGGCGAGTTCGTCGGCGAGAAAATCGCCAATCCGGAAGGCTTTGTGGGACGCATCGGTTCGCTCTATGGAATGTCCGAGGGAGAAATACTGGTGGGTGTTGCTTCGGAAGAGCTCTATCTTATTGATCCGGAAGCGGACAGCATAGAGCCGCTTGACTGGCGCGGTGAGTCAGAGCGTACCGCCATTGGCTACGGGTTCGATGCCGAGGGTGAACACTTTCTGGTGCTGGATAGCACCGGTGATCTGATTCGCCTTGAAATCGCCGATGGCTGGGCGGTGCTTGAGCCAATCGAAGCCGTCACCAGCGACCTGGGTGGTCTGGCGGAAGACTTGCGCCCGGTGATGAGCGTGTCCCATGCGAGTCATCTGGTCTACATTACGGATCCGGTGGCCAACACGGTGGTGGAAGTGGATCTGGAATCCGGTGCGGTCGAGACGGTTCTCAACCTGGACGTTACGCCGGCCAAAGTAGCGTGGCTCGGGTTTGAAGGGGCGTTCGAGCACGACCACGAGCATTGAGGCAGGTTACGGCGGGTGCGCGGTTCAATCGCTGCGCTCAGCCCCTACG
>NZ_DGMV01000040.1:26235-32211 GCF_002388575.1 Marinimicrobium sp. UBA4509 | reverse complement strand
GATCGGTCCGACGTATCGGAGGCCGCAGGCCGCATCCGCCGTTCCCCCATGCTTTCCAACACCTAAAACGTATAGGTCAACGACACAAACCCTTTCATCAACCGCTCCTCATTCACAATCGGACTATCGGTCAGCTCGTCGTCGAGTTGCTCCACGCCAATATTCCCCACCATTTGCCACCCCTGGGTGATTTCGTAAAAGAACGTCACCCCGGCCTCCGGGTTGACGGCTGAAGACGGTTGATAGGCGGGCCGCTCGGCGGTGGCCGCCTCTGTCGTCACGCCAAACTCGTAGTCCGCCAAATCGGCGCTCAGCCAATTCAACCCCACAAACGGTGACAGTCGCCAATTCCCCCACTGAAAACCGCGACTGAGCGACAGTTCCGCCTGCTGGCCGCCGGAGCGGTCGAACAGGTCCTGACTGGCGCTGACGGTAAAATCGATACCGGCGGGGAGTTCACGGGTCCAGGCCAACCCCAGCATCAGGGTGGTGTCGCGATCACCCAGACCGGCGAGGAAGGGGCTGTCCTGCTCTTCGTAAGCGCCCAGGCGTAAATCCCCCTGAAGCGCCAGTCGCCAGTCCGTGCTGCCCGCCAGGGTGTAGCGGATACGCGGTCCCGTCCACTGCAGTTTCTCACCAATGTAGACGATAGCGGGGATCACCGTGCCGGGCTGTTTGGTGCTGCCCCGGTAGGGCGAGGTCTGCCCGACTGCGCCGATGCCGACGCCCCACTGGCCCGTATCGCCCAGTATCTGGCTCAGGGAGAGGGTCTGTTGCGTGGGCGCGTCGTCGCTCAGAGTCAGCCGGGCCCGATTGAAGTTGGGCGGCCCCTTGGGGCGATAGTTGTTGGACAGGGCAATGGGCTCCCGGGGAATGCCGATAAAATTGCGATCCAACTCGCCGTTGCCGTTTTCATCCACAAACAGCAGGACGGCGTAGTCGCCTTCCGGGACGGACAGCCGAATCGGTTGTCCGGCGACAAAGCGCTCCCGGTACTGAGCGGTGCGCAGGCTGCCGAAGGTGTCGGCATCCTCAAACAACAGGACGTAGAGGGGGCCGTCAGCCGGCGGGTTGGTCAGCTCGATATCCAGTTCGGCGGCCGTGCCGGGCAGGGTGATCAGGGCGCTCAACAGCACCAGCCCGCGAAGAGCGGCCGTGCGCAATACACTGCGAAGAGAGGCCATGAAAGTTTCCTTGTGTGGGTGGTTGTCCAGCCAGTACGAAGGGTCGGCAAACCTGGATGCGTATATGCTCCAGTGTTATAACCCTAGAGCCAATAACTATTTTCTCTTAGAACCCGCTTTGGTTATGCTCGCGGGCATTATCACCCTAATCTGGACGAGACTGTATGGAATGGCAAGGCTTGTTGTCCCTTTCGCTGACCCTGGGGGCACTGGGCACTCTTATCTTCACGCGCATTGGCCCGCATCTGGTCATGACTGGCGTGATGGTGATCCTGCTGGTCTCGGGTGTGCTGACACCGTCGGAAGCCTTTTCCGGTTTCAGTAATAGCGGCCTGATCACCGTGGCCGCCATGTTTGTGGTGGCCACCGGTATTCACGCTTCGGGAGGCATCGAGCTGATTGTGCATTATCTGCTCGGTGAGCCGAAGAGCGTCCGGCGCGCCCAGATGCGGGTCGCCTTCCCGGTCGCGCTGTTCAGCGGCTTTCTGAACAATACCCCGGTGGTCGCCACCATGATTCCGGCCCTGCGGGCCTGGGCCAAGCGCATTGACGTTCCCGTCTCGAAGCTGATGATTCCCCTGAGTTACTCCGCCATTCTGGGGGGCACTCTGACGCTGGTGGGCACCAGTACCAACCTGGTGGTCAACGGTCAGTACCAGTCCATGACCGGAGAGGCTGGGTTCTCGCTGTTCTCGATTACCGCCGTGGCGTTGCCGGTGGCGATCATCGGCCTGGTTTTCATTATCGTGTTCTTCCCCCGCTGGTTGCCGGATCGGCGGGAAAAGGAAATTTTCGGGAACCTGCGGGAGTTCACTCTGGAGGTGGCCGTGGCCGCCGATGGGCCCTTGGTGGGCAAGACCGTCGTCCAGGCGGGCCTGCGTAACCTGAAGCGGATTTACCTGGTGGAGATCGAGCGCGCCGGAGCCATCGTGCCAGCGGTAGGCTCGGAAGAGCCTCTGCAGGCGGGCGACCGGCTGATTTTCGCGGGTAATACCGAAGCGATTTCCGACCTGTTGCGGATCAAGGGGATTGTGGCCTCCACCAATGGTGAGCCGACCTTGGGAAGGGAGCACAGCGAACGGCGCCTGGTGGAAGCGGTGATTTCCCCCCACAGTAACTGCATCAATCAGACCATCCGGGACTCCCAGTTCCGGGAGCGATACGGGGCGGTAGTGCTCGCCGTGGCCCGCAACGGTGAACGAGTACCGGGCAACCTGGGCACCATCAAGCTCAAGCCCGGTGACACCCTGCTGCTGGAAGCGCGGCCGGCTTTTGTCAGTCGCCAGCAGTACAACAAGGACTTCCTGCTGATCAATGACCTGCAGACCGAGGCGCCGCGCCATCAACGGGCGTACCTGGCCTGGGGCATTCTGCTCGCCGTGGTCCTGGTGTCCGCCACCGGCCTGTTGCCGATTCTGCATGCGGGCCTGCTGGGCGCTGCCGCCATGCTGATTACCGGCTGCTGCTCCGCCCCTCAGGCCCAGAAAAGCCTGGACATCACGGTATTGCTGACCATTGCCGCGTCCTTTGCGCTGGGGGTGGCACTGGATAAAACCGGCGTGGCCCGGTTGCTCGGGGAGACACTGGTCAGTCTCAGCGGTGGTCATCCCTGGCTGATTCTGCTGATGGTCTATATATCGGTCTCCATTCTCACCGAGTGCATTACCAACAATGCGGCGGCCATCATCATGCTGCCGGTGGTGCTTGAGATCACCGAAAAAGCGAGCCTGAGCCCTGAGCCCTATATTTTCGCCCTGATGATTGCCGCCTCCGCCAGCTTTGCCACGCCGTTGGGCTACCAGACCAACCTGATGGTCTACGGCCCGGGGGGGTACCGCTTTACCGATTTCCTGAAGGTCGGGGCGCCGATGAATGTCGTGATTGGTATTTCGACCATCGTGGTGCTGATTCTGGGCTGGCCGCTGACCGCTTAGCCCGGGGCCTCTGTCGGGTTACGCTTCGCTAACCCGACCTACTCGGAGATTGCGCAGACCCCGTAGGTCGGGTTAGCGCGCAATCCGACGGGCAGAAGCCTATTAGGCTTTTGGCCTTACCAGTTGACCGTCGGACCAATATCGAATTATCCTGCCGAAACGCTCTACCTCTGGAGGCGCACTACTGGTGTGTCTTTTACCCTCAATGATTACCAAATTCGGTAGGTTAGGCTATGAAGAGAATCCAAGACGTCCTCATCGGTAACTGCTCACGCTCGGCTCGACTCGCTGTCGTCGCGCTGGCAGTCACGATCGCCGCTTGCGGTCAAAAATCGTCAGTTGAAGAACCTCAGAAAAGCCACAGTCAACCTGAGCTGGAAGCCCGAAACAGTGAATTGCTCAGTGTGGACGGCTATCAATTCAAAGACCTGAATAAGAATGGGGCGCTGGACACCTATGAAGACTGGCGCCGACCTACCGCTGAGCGGGTCGAGGACCTGGTCGGCAAAATGTCGCTGGAGGAGAAGGTTGGCTTTATGCTGATCAGCTCGGTGAGTATGGACGGCGGGAGTGCTTTCGGCTTAAGGGATGGGGGTGGAGAGGTGACGAGTGGCCTGTCCGAGGAGGACATCGTCATGGAGATGAATCTCTTCACTCGGCAGCCTCTACCCGAGCCGATGCTGATGTTTTCCGGTACCACGAAGGGAATAGAGGAGCGCCACCTCCGACATCTGATTCTGCGTACCAATGCCGATCCCCGGTTAATCGCAGAGTGGGCCAACAACGTTCAAGCGGTCGCGGAAGGTACCCGTTTGGGAATTCCCGTGATCGTTTCATCCAACCCGCGTAATCATGTAACGGTAGATAACGCTATGGGGGTTGGTCTGGGCGACACCACCTTCTCCACTTGGCCCGGTGAGCTGGGGCTCGCTGCCATGCGGGACCTTGAGTTGACCCGTGAGTTTGCTGAAATTGCCGGCCGTGAGTGGGCATCGGTCGGGCTGCGCAAGGGCTATATGTACATGGCGGACCTCGCCACGGAGCCGCGCTGGGAACGTGTCGAAGGGACCTTCGGCGAGAACGCCGACTTGGCAGCGGACATGATCCGTGAGGTGACCCTGGGCTTCCAGGGAGAGAATTTGGGGAAAGGCTCGGTCGCCCTGACCACTAAACACTTTCCCGGTGGCGGCCCTCAGGTTGATGGGCAGGACCCCCACTTCTTCTGGGGCAAGGATCAGCATTATCCTGGCGACATGTTCGATTACCATCTGAAGCCGTTCAAAGCGGCCATTGAGGCCAAAACCTCATCCATTATGCCGTACTACGCGAAGCCGGTAGGAACAGATTTTGAAGAGGTGGCGTTTGCTTACAACAAGCGGGTCTTGACCGGACTGTTAAGGGAGCAGATGGGGTTTGAGGGGATTATCAATTCGGATACCGGCCCCATCGAAATGATGCCCTGGGGAGTGGAGTCCCTGTCATTGCCGGAGCGCTACCGCAGAGCACTAGACGCCGGTGTTGACCTCTTCTCCGGAACGGCGGATCCGGCCAGTTTGCTCGAAACCGTGAAGAGCGGGCTGGTCTCGGAAGCCCGTCTGGATGACTCCGTTCGGCGCTTGTTGGCGGAGAAGTTTGCATTGGGACTGTTTGAGGACCCTTATGTGGATCCCGGCTATGCAGAGAGGATCGTGGGCAGTGAAGAGCATCAGGAGCGGGCCGACCTCGCATTGCGCAAATCCATAGTGCTTCTGCGTAATGACGATTCGCTCCTTCCGCTGACATCCGGTTCCAAGGTTTATGTGGAGCGTTATCGGGACGATTTGAAAGGTGGCAATCCCAGTGAAGTCTTCGCTCCGATGTCCCATCCGTGGGATGTTGAGTTTGTGCGCACACGTGAAGAGGCGGATGTCGTGGTGCTTTGGTTGCTCCCCAATAACGGTGGCCTGTTTGGCTCCACGGGTGCCTCAATTGACCTCAGGCTTGGCGAGAACGGTGTCGATGTAGAGCGCGTGAATCAAGCGCTGCAAGACAAGCCCACGGTGGTAGCGATCAACTTCAGCAATCCTTGGGTGATCAATGAGATTGATCAGGGCTCCTTGAACACAGTTGTGGCGACTTTTGGCACATCCATGGAGGCGCTGATGGATGTTGTGGAGGGGCGGTTCGCTCCCACCGGGAAGCTTCCGTTTACCATCCCCATCTCACAGCAGGCGGTGGAGACCAATCGGTCAGATGTTCCCGGTTATCTTGAGCCAGAGGGTTATGCTCTGTTTGAGTTTGGTGCAGGTTTGACCTATTGATACACCGGCATAACCACGCTATGAAGCGCCATATGCCTTAAGCAGGTCTCGCGACAAAGAACCTGGTTGAGGTACGGGCGCTTCCGGGTGTTATGGAGGCGTTGGGCTGTGAGATACCGGGGTGGATATACTCGTTGTTCAACGTTAGGAGTTGCCGTGTTCGTTCACCAATTTTTCGGCTTGAATCAATAGATCTTCCAAAGGCTCTTCAATGGCTAGCGAGAAAACGTCTTCTTCATCTGCCGGGATCTCCAAGGTTTCCAGTTGGCTATCCAGCAGGCTGGGAGGCATAAAATGATCGTTACGTGCGAGCATACGTTGCGCCAACGTCTCCCGCTCACCGGTCAAGTGTAGGAATATCACGTTTAAACCGCAGTGACGCAAAGGCTCGCGGTGGAATTTCTTAAGACCGGAGAAAGCAAGAATGGCTGGCCTGTTGTCTTCGGCGTGCTCTTTAAGCTCTTGACAGATAGCCGATATCCAGGGTTTTCGCATGTCATCGGTCAAGGGCTTTCCGGACGCCATGTGCGCACGAGATTCAGCGCTGTGAAAGTCGTC
>NZ_DGMV01000040.1:10106-26115 GCF_002388575.1 Marinimicrobium sp. UBA4509 | reverse complement strand
CGTCGGCGTCCAGGAAGCGCCAATTCAGGTGGCCCGCCAGCGCCCTTCCAAGAGTTGTCTTGCCAGATCCTGACACACCCATTACCACGATCAAAACAGGAGTGCGTGACTCTTTCGGGAGGTTTGAAGAGGTTGTCATAGTCAAAAGCCTGTTTGCTTGTAATGCCACCTCTACAGCTCCTTTCATGTAGCCAAGATTCGCTGTAAAGGGATCGGAAGGCTGGCCTGGTAAGCCAGCCTTATCCAAAGTAACTACCAATTATAAAGCGTGCCGTCTTCAAGACGATTTACCGGCAGGTAGGCGCGTTTGTAGGGGTAGCGAGCGGCCAGTTCCTCATCAATGTCTACGCCATGCCCCGGAGCGGAGCCGGCGTGAAGGTAACCATCCTCAAAATGATAATCGTGCGGGAACACTTCGTTCGTTTGCTCTGTGTGCCGCATATACTCCTGAATGCCAAAGTTGGGAACCCAGGTATCAAAATGTAGTGCCGCTCCCATGCAAATGGGGGATAGATCTGTGGGGCCGTGACAACCGGTCCGCACATTGTACAGATCGGCCAGGTTGGCAATGCGGCGGAAATGGGTGATGCCGCCAGCGTGAACGACGGTGGCCCGGATATAATCAATCAACTGCTCAGAGAACAGCTGTTGACAGTCATAGATAGAGTTGAAGACCTCCCCGACGGCAAGAGGGGTTGTCGTGTGTTGGCGGATCAACCGGAAGTTTTCCTGATTTTCCGCCGGTACAGCGTCTTCAAGCCAGAACAGGCGGTAGGGTTCCAGGTCTTTACCCAAGCGGGCCGCCTCAATGGGTGTCAGGCGATGATGGGCGTCGTGCAACAAATGATGCTCAAAGCCAAACTTCTCCCGAAGCTTATCAAACAGCTTGGGCACATGGTTCAGGTACTTTTCGGTTGACCAAACCTGCTCGTCAGGCAGGCCAACATCGGCAGGCTCATAAAACATCTTGTCCTCGGTCACCCCATAAATGGAAGGGATGCCGGGAACCCCACACTGAGCTCGGATCGCTTTATATCCCATGTCGATGAACTTGGCGACTTCGTCGACGGTTTCCTCAATATCGACGCCGTTGGCGTGTCCGTAAACCATAACGCCATTGCGCGAACGGCCGCCCAGGAGTTGATAGAGTGGTAGTCCTGCCACTTTACCTTTGATATCCCAAAGCGCGATGTCTATACCCCCGATAGCTGCCATGGTAACGGGACCCCGGCGCCAGTAAGCGCCGCGATACATGTATTGCCAGATGTCCTCAATATCCTGGGGGTCCCGGCCGATGAGGCAGGGAAACAGATGATCCTCAAGGTATGAGGCAACGGCCAACTCCCGACCGTTAAGGGTCGCATCCCCTACACCGTAAACCCCTTCATCCGTTTCGATTTTGACGGTAACGAAGTTACGGCCAGGGCAGGTTACAATAACCTTGCAATTAACAATTTTCATATTGACTCCGAGTGACTAGGTATATCGAGACTGTCGAGCTCCGTGAATGCTCTCTCACGGGTCGTCTATAGACGTCGGCGTACGGGTCGGCGTCGCAGTGGCCTGATTTGTGGCCTTACCACTTGGCCATAATACCAGCAGGAAGGGTGTCGTCAACATGTTTATAGATGATATAAATACTATTTTTTTGTGGGGCGCAACTTTGAGCCATGCGGTTTGAGTTTGGTTTGGGCCTGATCTATTGATGCATCGGCACAGCTACTGGTCACCTATGGGGCGCCAGGAAGGCTGAGCGCCCCTCTCTATCCCTTTTATATCTTCCATTCCTTCGGTCATTTTTCCTCAAAAACTGGTTGACTTTTGGGAGTCACCTGATCATCATGGTAAAGTGGTCAGGCCACCAGGCAGCGGGTGGTTTGGCCATCTTCGAAAATAACAGTTTCCGACCTGTAGGGCCGGAATCAACAGGTGAGGTTATAACCATGGGTGAGATACAGAAACAGCTACTGCGAGCGGCCTTGTGCTGCTTGTGGGTGGTGGCGGCCTCCGTAGGGGCGGCTGAAGGCGAAGACGACTCGGATAATGAGTTTTTCTCGGTTTTTCCTGATGCAGACGTTTACCCGCAACCCGCGCCATTGCTGACCAATATCTACGGTCGCGAGCGTCGCTCCCTCAACGGCATGTGGGACATTAAAGTGGATGAAGCGGGCATCGGCTGGAGAATCGGTGGATACATCAATGACCTGAACCGAGACCAGCTCACCGGCATGGAGCTCAAAGAAACCTCGTTTGATGATCGAAGCCAGCTTAAGGTTCCCGGTGACTGGAACAGCCAGCGTGTCGATCTGGATCGCTACCGCGGAAAAATGTTCTATCACAAAATTGTGCCGATTGATAAGGAAGAGGGAAAAAGGTACTTCGTTCATTTTGGTGGCGCCAACTATGTCACTGACCTGTTCGTCAATGACGAGCTGGTGGGTCGACATGAGGGCGGCTATACCGCATTCAATTTTGATGTGACAGACCACATCAAAGACGGAGAGAATACGATTATCGTTCGCGTCGATGCTTTTCTGGACGACAGTACCATCCCGACGATGCGCACCTCTGATTTCTGGAAATACGGTGGCATTACTCGCGATGTAAACCTGCTGACGCTGCCTGAAAAGCATGTCAGCCAGTATCACGTATACCTGGATGATCGGGAGAGTGGGGAGATCAGGGGCTGGATTCAGTTGTCCGATAACGTTCAACGTGGGGCTGTGACGGTAGAAATCCCCGAAGCGGGTGTCAAACAGACGGTGTCTGTGGGTAAGAACGGACGCGCTGAGTTCAGCGCCCAGGCCGATCTTCAACTCTGGAGCCCGGAAAACCCGAAACTATATGACGTGAAAATCAGCTATGACGGGCGTGAGATCAAGGACCAGATAGGATTTAGAACCATCGAAACCGAGGGTCAGAACATCGTACTTAATGGTAAACCTGTAAAGCTCTATGGCATCAGCATGCATGAAGAAACACCGCTGCGAGCGGGGATGGCCAACTCGCCGGAAGATGCCGAAGTGCAGATGAAGCTGATTAAAGAGCTGGGTGGTAACTTTGTACGTCTCGCCCATTATCCTCATAATGAGCACACTGTCAGAATGGCCGATAAACTCGGCTTGATGGTATGGAGTGAAATTCCCATTGTCTCCTTGATTGACTGGGATAACGAACACACGCAACAGGTTGCTCAAGCTCAGATTAGCGACAATGTTACCCGGGATTTGAATCGAGCCTCCATCGTCATGTGGTCTATCGCCAATGAGACCTTTCCTCAGTCCCAGGAGCGTTTGGATTTCCTCAAGGGGCTCGCTGAAACCGCGAGGTCGTTGGATGCCAGTGATCGCCTGATCGCCTCGGCTCTGATCGGTGACTTTTCAAAGGAGTTTGAAGAGGTGGGTAACCATCTTTTGTATTCGCTGATACATGATTCAGAGCTTCCCGAGGCAGAGAAGGATCGTCTGAGAGCAATGTTTGAAAAGACCGCGCCTGACGACTTCGACAAAAATGATGTGGTTACGGTCATGATCAAAGACCAGCTGGGTGAAGTGGTTGATATTGTTGGTTACAACGAGTATTTCGGCTGGTATTACTCCGCCTTTTTTGCCCCCGAGCTCGGGGTAGATGAGGGACTGATTCGAGACACTATGTTCAAGTTGATGCCAAAAATGCGATTCAATAACGTCTTTGGCAAGCCGATGATCATCTCTGAGTTTGGGGCGGGCGCAAAAGCCGGATTCCATTCCGAAGAGGGCGTCATCTGGTCGGAGGAGTATCAGGCCAGAGTGTACCGGGCTCAAGTGGACATGCTGGAACGAAGTGAAGCGGTTAAAGGCATGTCCCCGTGGATTCTGACGGATTTTCGTTCCCACCTTCGTGAGCTGAATGGAATCCATGAGACTTACAATCGCAAAGGTCTGATTTCTGAAACCGGTGAAAAGAAAATGGCGTTTGATGTGCTTAAAAACTTCTATCACGAGCAGCGTGATTTGTAGGTAACAGTTGATCTCCCTTGACGGGCGTACTCATATCTTCTGGTGCGCCCTTTTTTGGCCTATTTTTGAAAGTGTATCAACGTACATTTCCAAAAGCTGGCCCGGCTGATATTCGGTAATACCTGTTAAAGTGGTTATTTTTATGAAAATTGTAAACTGTAAAGTGATTGTGACCTGTCCGGGTCGAAACTTCGTGACCGTAAAGATCGAGACTGATGAGGGTGTATACGGGATTGGCGATGCGACACTTAACGGACGTGAACTGTCGGTGGTTTCTTATCTGGAGGATCATCTGTTTCCCTGTCTGATAGGGCGAGACCCTCAACAGATTGAAGATATCTGGCAGTACCTGTATCGAGGTGCCTATTGGCGTCGTGGACCGGTTACCATGACCGCGATTGCCGGTATCGATACAGCGCTGTGGGATATTAAAGGAAAAATTGCCGGACTTCCGCTTTATGAGTTGCTTGGCGGACGGTCACGAGATGGTGTGATGGTTTATGGTCATGCGAATGGCGTGGATATTGAGGAGACGGTGGATGAGGTGGCCAAGTATATTGATCTTGGTTACAAAGCCATTCGTGCCCAGTCCGGTATTCCTGGAATTCCCTCCACCTATGGGGTCGCCAAAGAGAAAATGTACTACGAGCCGGCCGACTCGGATTTACCCTCCGAAAACGTCTGGTCCACTGAGAAATATATGAAGCATGTCCCTAAGCTTTTCGATAAGCTCAGGGAGAAATTCGGCTTCGAGCACCACTTGCTTCACGATGCCCATCACCGGCTGACACCGATTCAGGCCGCTCGCGTGGGCAAGGATCTTGAGCCCTATCGCCTGTTCTGGTTGGAGGACTCTGTTCCCGCGGAAAACCAGGAGAGCTTCCGCCTGATCCGTCAGCATACGACAACTCCCTTGGCGGTGGGGGAAATCTTCAACTCCATCTTTGACTGTCAACAATTGATCACCGAGCAGCTGATTGACTATATTCGCACCACGGTGGTGCATGCTGGTGGTATCACTCACCTTCGGCGAATTGCGAATCTGGCGGATCTGTATCAGGTCCGTACGGGCAGTCATGGCGCGACAGACCTTTCTCCCGTCTGTATGGGCGCCGCACTGCACTTTGATACCTGGGTGCCAAACTTTGGCATCCAGGAGTATATGCGCCATACCGAACAGACGGACGAGGTGTTTCCGCACGACTACCGCTTCGATAAAGGCTACTTATACGCAGGAAGTGCCCCCGGACATGGTGTAGATATTGATGAAAAGCTGGCCGCAAAATATCCATACAGTCCGGCCTACTTGCCCGTCAACCGTCTGGAAGATGGCACCATGTATAACTGGTAAGGGAGTTGGACGTACCCAGGGACGGATTGACTCGAGAGCAGACTGATGCGATTATTGTTGGCCTGACCACCAGATATGTTAACCAACGCAATAGAGCAGCGCCAATGGAAATACAGGCAGTCAAAGTCCGTCGACTTTACCTCGAGGTCGCCGGTCAAATCGAGTCGCAGATCAAAGCCGGAAAAATCAAACCGGGCGGACGACTTCCGTCCGAGCGGGACCTGGCGGTTAAATTTGATGTCAGTCGGCCCACTATTCGTGAGGCCATGATTGCCCTGGAAATTGCCGGACTGGTGGAGATCCGGACCGGGCGTGGGATCTACGTGGTCAAGCAGCGCTCGCCCCAGGAACTGGAGGTTCGGGATGAAGGGCCGGGACCGTTTGAGATCCTTGAAGCCCGTCGTTGCGTGGAGACCGAGACGGTGGCGCTGGCGGCGGCCCGGATTACCCAAAAGCAACTAATGGACCTGGAGCTTGCCTTGCGGGAAATGGAAAACGAAGGGGTTGAGGGGAGTGTGACGGAGCGTGCCGATGAGCGCTTTCACTGTATCATCGCCGAAGCCTCCCAAAACAGTGCGCTGGCGGCCACCGTGAGGTGGTATTGGCAGCTCAGGAATGAGTCCGAGATCAGCACCCTGTTTCACAAGAGGGTGCGTGAGGAGGGGGTGCACCCTTCTGTGAATGAGCATCGCCGAATCTTTAATGCGTTGAAAAACCGGGACCCAGTTGCCGCAAAGAATGCCATGAGAGCCCATATCTCAAGGGCGTTGGAGCGGGATTGGGCGCTATTGGATGACGGCGCTGGCACCATTGTTTCTGTAGACGAAGACGACTGATCCCATAAGCCCTTAATAAAGGTGCACTCCTCAACGTGCCAGTGCACCTAGGGCTCTTTCCTGAGACCCCCTCGGTCTATCCATACTCTGAATTTGCGCTAACGTTCATTTTTTGTTCAAAAAAGTACAAGCAACTGCTTGACTCCGGAAGTTCGCAGGGTTAAGGTGGCCTTACCACTTGGCCGTATGGCCTTGGCGAGCATGCGCAAACACGCAGTCAGCATGAGGGTCGGTAATTCTGTCCTCGTCGCTCGACCACAAAAGGGGTAGGAGAGACTTCAATCAGCCAAGAGGCGTCTTTGGGGCGCCGTTAGGATGTTGCAGCGGGTAGTTTGTGGCGCTTTGGATAAAGCGGTTGTCCACAAGAGCTGTAGCGGCGTTGGCATCAGCGAAGTTCCCACTGACGCTCAAATATTAAATAAATGAGGCGTTAGTTATGAGCGTAAACATCCTGTCAAAAAAGCGACTCAGCATCGCAGTTGGTCTGTTGAGTGCGGGTATTGGTTTTCCCAGCGCAGTCCAGGCCCAACCGCAGCTTGAAGAAGTGCTTGTCACCGCCCAGAAGCGGGAGGAGAGCGCCCAGGACATTCCCGTAGCGGTATCGGCCATCGATAGCGAAAGTCTGGAGAATATGGGCGTTAACGATTTTAACGACCTGACCAAAGTATCGCCGTCATTGACCATTACGCAGGGTGATCAGGCGAACAACAGCCCGATCGCACTGCGGGGTATTGGTACTTTTGCATTCGGCATGAGCATTGAGCCCAGTGTCGCGGTGATTATCGACGATGTCCCCGTCGCCGCGAGTGCTCAGGCTTTTTCGAATCTTGTGGACGTTGAACGAATAGAAGTGCTGCGCGGGCCGCAGAGCACTCTGTTCGGAAAGAGCGCGTCTGCTGGTGTGATCAATATTACGACCAAAGAGCCGTCAGAGTACCCGGAAGCAACGATCGAGTTGAGCGCGACTGACGATGAAGAGGTTCGAGTTCTGGGCTCGGCGTCTGGAATGTTAACCGACACTCTGGGTGTCCGGGTCAGTGGCTATCATTCAGATTATGAAGGCCATGTTGAAAATCTGCATACCGGAAACACCATTAATGGCAAGGAAAGCAAAGGCCTCCGTTCAAAGTTCCGCTGGGATGCGAGCGCGGACCTTACGCTAACGCTAATTGCGGATATCAATGAATCGGAAGATAACTGCTGTGCGTCGCCCTTCAACTATGTGTCGCCCGACGCTCGCAATATTAATGACGACCCTCCAGCGGTATGGCTGGAAGGTATTACACCTTCAAGAGAGAACGACCAGGTTCGAATAGATGCCGAGCCGCGAAATACCTCCGACGACTGGTCAACCACGCTGAAGGCCGAATACGATCTGGGTGAACACGCTCTGGCGTCCATCACCGGGCTTCGGAAGTGGGAGTATACGTTTTTTCAAGATATTGATGCGACTCAGACCTTTGAGCTGAATCAATCATCTGGTTATGAGACAGATCTTCTGACGCAAGAATTTCGATTGACATCTCCCGCATACGATAAGTTCGACTACGTGGCGGGACTGTACTTTGAGAAAAAGGATAATGCCCGGTGGTTCCAGCGAGGCCCCGTGTTCGTTGCTGACTGGAGCGCCGAAGCGGACAACGAGATTGCAGCAGTGTTTGCTCAGGGTAAGTATTCGATCAACAACAGTCTGACCGTGATTGGTGGTCTGCGCTACCATCAAGAAGATATTGGTGTGAGTTTCCTGAGGCCGGGAGATGACCCTATAACTGGCACATCTACAGATGATGTGGTTTTGGGGAAATTGTCCCTCCAATACTTCACTGCGGGTGATCTGATGTTCTTTGGTAGCTACAGTCAGGGTCATAAAGGTGAGGGTTATGACATTACCAGTTCCTTCTCGGAGAGCTCTGCTGATTCTCCGGTAGGTGCAGAGACCTCTGACTCATTCGAGCTTGGTATGAAAGGTACCTTCCTGAACCGTCGGCTTCAGCTGAATACCACTTTGTTCTCAACCTCTTATGAGGGGTTTCAGGCGCAAAGTACGGTCACCGACCCGGATACTCAGACGATTGAATTTAAGCTGAATAACGTGGGTGATTTACAGACGTCCGGGCTTGAGATCGACGCCACTGCACTTTTGACTGAAAATCTTCAAGTGGATATGGGTATCGCCTTGATCGATGCGGAGATCGAAGAGTTCACTGGGGCGGATTGTTATGACCTACAGACAGAAGCCCAGGGCTGTGCTGATGATAAGCAGGATTTGAGTGGCACCGAGCTTAATAACTCGCCGGATCTCAAAGTAACTCTCGGAGCGAATTATGATTGGCGCTTTGAAGACCTGCCTTTTGATGGCTTCATCAACGGTTCTTATCAGTGGCAGGATGAGGTTCGATTCAGTCTGCTAAATGACCCGACGACCTATCAGGATGCTTACGGCATATTTAATCTGAATGTCGGCATTCGCGATAAGGACGATGCCTACAAACTGACCCTGTTTGTCAACAATGTGACCGATGAGTCCTATGTGAGCGGAGCCGGACAGTCGCAAGGGCTATTTGGCGGGGAAAGCGTGCTGACCCACCAGGTGCCCCGTGCCGCACAGCGTTATGCGGGGGTGAAGCTCAAGCTCAATTTCTAGGAATCTGGCGGCTACTCGTGTTCTCTCTCTCTCACTTGGGGTAGCTGCCCAGTGTGGAAGCCAGTCGGATTAACAGGGATGTGCACACTTTATCCGGGGCTTGTCATTCAGGCCTCGGTTTTTTGCTTTAAGCTTCAGCGCCGCAGAAGTGCTTTGTGGGGAAACGTAAAGTTACCATATTGTATATTGCAAGCAGTCAGGTAAAGCGGTAAGGTGGCCTTACCGCTTTGTGGTGTCCGAATCCGCTCATTGGATATCTAAAGTTCTCCTAAATATGGACGGCTTAGTCATGAAAAAATTAATAATTATCTTTCTTGCAACAATCTCGATTGCTGGCTGTTCGACGCAACAGAAAGCCGAGCCAGGTTCAACTAACCTAATCGATGACTCCCTGAGTCATTTTGAGAATATTTATGATTATGGTGACGCTCGAGTCGAAAACGGCGAGTTGATACTTCGCTCAACCGGTAACTGGTTCTTGACGACCAAAAAACGCTACCAAGATTTTATTCTGACGGCGGAAGTGATCATGCCCGACGTCAACGAATACAGCAACTCGGGCATAATGTTCAGAGGCCAGGTAAAAACGACCGGAGATAAGCGCGAGGCAATGGGCTATCAGGCCGAAGTTGATCCGAGTGATCGGAAGTGGAGTGGCGGGCTTTATGACCAGGCTCGTCGCCAGTGGCTGCACCCGGTGCACGCCACCCGCTCTGAACCCGATGAAGATTTTAAAGAAAGCTATCTGCCCGGTTGGACCGATGAAATGGCCAACGCCTACCGCCATCTCGAGTGGAACAAGTACCGAATCGAGTGCCGGGGAAGTGATATTAAAATATATGTCAATGGCGTTCTGACCACCCATGTTCGAGACACCAAGGACAGTGAAGGTTTTATCGGCTTGCAGCATCATGGCAGTCAATTATTGAAAGAGACCGGCCGTACCAACAATATTGTACGTTTTCGAAATGTCACTATTACTGAGTTGGAGTAGGTTGTGCGGACAGATAAAAATTTCAAGAAGAATAGTGTAGCCGTATTGGCTCATACCCTGGTTGGCCTGTCGATCGTAGGTTGTTCGTATGCGGTGTTAGAGGACGATTCTCAGCCGGGTTCCGAGACATCGGAAACCGAGGCGACGACAACAAACCTGGGTGATCGCGAAGGTCACGACATGACGCCGCCCATTGCCGCGGAGGATATTCCGCCCGCACCGGTTCTGACGGTTACAGAAGCCTTGGAGTCCATGCAGATACAACCGGGCTTTGAGTTGGAGAGCGTCACTGCCGAGCCCTATGTCTTCAATCCAGTGGCCTTGAGCTTTGACGGTGACGGGCGTATGTGGGTTGCGGAAATGACCACGTTCATGCCGGATCTGGATGGCAATAATGAAGAAATTCCCGTTGGAAGCATTGCCATTCTGGATGATACCGATGGCGACGGGAAGGTGGATAATCGAACGGTATTTCTTGACGATATTATCCTGCCCCGAACCATAGCATTGGTAAAAGGTGGCATTCTGTATTCCGATCAGACCCAACTGTACTTCGCCGAAGTCAAGGCGGGGGATGAGCTGGGTGTTCGCGAAGTGGTTGATCCGGATTACGCTCGGGGTGGCAGTGTAGAGCATAAGCCCAATGGGATGCTCTACGCTCTGGACAACTGGTACTACAACGCCAAAAGTGATCGTCGCTACAAAGTCCTCCCACTGGATGAGGAATTGCCTTCAGGATCTGAAGAGATCTATCGCAATCAGTACTGGAAGATGGCGCTCTCCAAAACGGAATCCCGTGGACAGTGGGGCATCAGCATGGACGATTATGGCCGACTTTTCCATAACTGGAATAGTGTACCTGTGCAGGGGGAATTTTTACGTCCTAATTCGCTAAACCGTAACCCCGGACTGGTTCAGGAGATAAAAGCCCATAGCATCGGCGACAAGCGGGTATACCCCGTGCGAATCAATCCCGGTGTGAATCGAGCCTATTTGCCGGAGACACTGGTTTCCGAAGGGCCCGACAAGGGCAAACTGGTCAACTTTACCGCCTCTAGCGGCAGTGTGGTTTATCGGGGCAATCAGCTTCCTGATGAGTATTACGGTGTGGCTTTCGTTCCTGAGCCTGCAGCCAACCTGATCTCCGCCAGGCGTATCGTTGAGGGACAGGGCGAGCTGAGCGGCGAGGAGCTCTATCCGCAAAGTGAGATACTGGCATCTACTGACGAGCGTTTTCGGCCGGTAAATCTTTATACAGCACCTGACGGAACCTTATACATAGTCGATATGTACCATGGCGTAATTCAGCATAAGGAGTTTCTGACTACCTATTTGCGGGAACAGTCTGAAGCTCGTGACCTGGACGAAAATAACAACAATATGGGCAGGATATACCGGTTGCGTTGGGCTGAGAACGAGTTACTGGACAAGCCTCAGTTGCTCAATAAAACCAGTTCACAGCTGGTGCCACACTTGGCTCATGCGAATGGTTGGCACCGGGATACCGCCAGACGTCTGATTGTCCAACGTAATGACAGAAGTGTCGCGGAAGAAATTACTCGGCTTGTGGAAACAAGCGACGACCATCGAGCTCAGATCAATGCGCTTTGGACCTTGGAGGGGCTGAATGCTGTCAACCGGGAAAGCATCCGAGCCGGATTGAATTCGCCGCACGCTAAAGTAAAGGTTTCTGCCATTGAGTTGCTGACACGCCTTTCTGAGAATGAACAGCAGGAATTTGCGCAGAATCTTGTCAGATTGTCGACCAGCGACTATGAGATTGCGCTGCAATTGGCATTGAGTGCTGGAGAGCTGAAAATTGACAACACGATGGAGCTGTTGACGTCGGTGTTGAATGAGTATGGCGATCGGCCATTGATCAACGAGGCTGTGGTCAGTGGAATTGCGGGTCGAGAGCAAGAGCTGGAGTCCTACTTAGGAGATGACATTAATGAGAAGCTGAGCAGTCTCCTGAATCTGGTGGGAAACCAACAGATTGTTGAAAGTAACGTAGATTATCTCGTGACCAGGGAACAGATCCAGTATATGAGGGGCCAGGAGATGTATGAAGGCCGTGCAGCCTGTGCGGGTTGCCATGGCCAGCATGGGAAAGGTCAGGAGGGTATGGCGCCGCCTCTGGCTAATAGTGATTGGGTCACCGGTGAATCAGAAGTACTGATTAGAGTTCTGCTGCACGGCTTGCGTGGTCCGATCAAGGTCAATGATGTTGAATATGAATTTCCTCTCGTTATGCCCGGACTGGCCGATAATGACAGCTTTAGTGATCAGGATCATGCTGATATCGCCACGTACATCCGAAATAATTGGGGTAATGCGGCAGGTGCTGTCAGTGCCGATGAGGTCAGAGAGGTTCGAGAGCAAAGCGCAGCACAGAATCAACCGTATACAGCCAGTGATTTGGGTCGATAGTCATGGAAACACCTAACCAGGGGCCTTCTGACGGCTCAGTAGAGAATAACTCGCCTGCGGTTCGTGTCGGCATTGTTGGCCTGGGCAATATTGCCCGGCAACACATTCAGAATATCGTCGATGGAGAGGTGCAGGGTTGTGAAATTGGGGCCATCTGTTCTCGCAGTGGCTCCGAGCTTTCGGATGAGCTTGGGGTTCAGCACTTCTCTGATTACCGCGCGCTGTGCGATTCGGGGTTGGTGGATGCGTTGATCATTGCCTCGCCCACCATGCAGCACTTCTCCATGGCCAAGTACGCCCTGGAGCGGAAGCTTCATGTGATGCTGGAGAAGCCGATCGGTCTGTCTTCGTTTGAAGGTGAAACGCTTCTTCAGTACGCCGACGAGAACACCGTGTTTGCGTTGATGCTGAATCAGCGGACCGATCCCACCTTCAGCAAAATGAAGGAAATTGTGGAGAGTGGCGTTTTGGGGCCGATCCAAAGGACCCATTGGACCATGACCAACTGGTTCAGGCCTGAGATCTATTTTGAGGTCAGTGACTGGCGCGCCACCTGGAAGGGCGAGGGCGGTGGTGTACTGCTCAACCAGTGCATTCACAATCTGGATGTATTTCAGTGGATCTGTGGTCTTCCCAATGAGATTCATGGGTTCTGTGAGTTCGGTAAGTATCATCAGATCGAAGTTGAAGATGAAGTGACGGCGTATCTGCGCTACCCCAATGGCGCCACAGGACTGTTTGTCGGTTCTACCGGTGAGGCTCCAGGCGTCAATCGTTTCGATGTGATTGGCGACAGGGGCAGCTTACACTTTGATTCGGGTCAGGTTACCTTGGTCCGAAACCAGCAGAGTACATCAGAGTTCAACAGACAGACAGACGATATGTTCGGTATGCCTGAGAGCCACTCCGAGATTGTCAGCACGGGTGGCAAAGTGAATCAGCACGCCCTGATAATGACCAACTTTGTGGATGCCATCCGAAAGGGTGAGACACTTCTAACTCCTGCGGAGCAGGGCCTGGCGTCCTTGGATATGGCCAACGCCATGTTGTTATCAACATGGCTTAAGAGACCGGTAAAGCTACCGCTTGATCGACAGACTTATCAAGGGGCGCTGGAGGACAGGATTGCTTCGTCATCGCTTCGTAAAAAGTCGAATAGAAAGGCCAAGGTCAATATGTCAGCCTCGTATCGCTGAGCGAACATCGATTGCCTTTTATCCTACAGACTATTCAATGAAATCCAGGATCCAGTATGAGTGATTCCGCTAATAATGAGCTGGCAACCTTAAGCCGCATTTCCGTTAAGCCCTGGTACGCCCGGGTTCCAACCTATCTGATACTGAGCGGTCCAGGATGGTTGCAGGGCGCCATGACTCTTGGGGGCGGGAGTGCCGTTACCTCCCTGACCATTGGTGCTTTGTTTGGGTACGAGTTTCTATGGGTCCAGCCGGTATCAATGATCATTGGCTGCGTGATGTTATTTGCGCTATCGCATCAAACCTTGCATACACAAATAAAACCGTTTGAAGCAATGAAAAAGTATGTCAACGCCCCGTTGGCATGGCTTTGGGCGATCGCAGCATTTGCTTCCAGTATTATCTGGGGGTTCGCTCACTATCCGCTCAGTGCCGGTATGATTGAAGAGATTGTCGTGGTCTCCACAGGCTGGTCCGTGGATGAGGGGAACACGGTTGGACGTGATATGTATCTGTTGGCTCTGGCGATTCTGGTCTGGGCAGGCTGCGCATACACCGCATGGAAATATGGTGAACAGGCCGGAGAATCAGGCGGAAATAGGTCGGGTAAGGCCAATGCGATCAAGATATTCGAGACCGGTATCAAACTACTGAGTGGGTCGGTAATTTTTGCCTTTGCTTGGGTGGTTATCAGTGCGAGCTTGAATGGCAAGGTCGATTGGGGAGCTGTGATGGCTGGTTATATTCCCACTTCACTGCCTCAGGATGCAGAGGGCGTCACTATAATGATGGCGGCGCTTGGAAGCGCGGTGGGTATTAATATGACGTTTATCTATGGTTATACACTTCTGTATAAAAAGTGGACGCCGGCGCACGTCGAGCTCTCACGGTACGATATCGGCTTTGGTCTGGTGTTGCCTTACGTTCTGGTCACCAGCTTGATTTCCATTGCGGCGGCAGGGGCTTTTTTCAATTCTGATATGGATATTCAAGGCAAACTGAGCCCTGCGGTTGCGGGCAAGATGTTTATGTCCGCGGGGTTGGATGAAGTGACCAGTCGCCTGATCTTTGCTTTTGGGATATTGGGCATGGCGGTCGGTTCCCTGGTTATGCACATGCTGTGTTGCGGCTCTGCCGCGGCAGCCATGTTCAATTGGCCGGAGGGGAGCTTGAAGTATAAGTTAGCTTTGCTATCACCTACCCCTGCAGTATTGGGCGTATTTGTCTGGTCAACCATGGGCCCCTACGTGGTGTTGCCTACGTCGGCGATATGTGGGTTGTTGCTACCCATTGCGTATATCGGCTGGGCAATTTTGCACAATAGACCCAGTTACCTGGGTGACGCCATGCCAACCGGATTAAACAGAGTGTTGTTTAATCTGGCAATGGTGTTATGTATTGTGACTGTAATGGCCAGCGTGGCTTATTCAACCTGGGTTCAATTGGTTTAGAACATGAATGACTCTACTTCAGTCAATATAAAAGACGGCGCCAATTACGCGCCGCTGGGTAAATCGGAAAAAGTCGTTGCGCCAGAGGAATTCGGCTTTTCGGTCGCCTGGCTGGATCACGGTCATATTTATGGGCAGACCAATGGCCTGTTGCAGGCCGGCGGAACGCTTCGCTATGTGTACGATCCGGATCCCAAAAAGCTGGCTGCCTTCTGCGAAAAGTATCCCCAAGCCAAGGTGGCTGAGAGCTTTGATCAGATGCTGGCCGATGACAAGACGCTATTGGTGGCATCCGCAGCGATCCCCAACGTGCGAGCGGACATTGGCGTTCAGGTGATGCAGGCCGGAAAGGATTACTTTACCGACAAGGCGCCGTTCACCACCCTGGAGCAGCTCGATCGGGTCAAGCAGGTGGTGGCGCAAACGGAGCGCAAGTATGCCGTGTACTACGCCGAGCGGTTACACAATGAAGCGGCCTGGGCGGCGGGAGAACTGATTGCCGAAGGGGCAATTGGTCGGGTGCTTCAGGTCATCAATCTGGCGCCCCATCGATTGTCCAAGGCGACCCGCCCCGACTGGTTTTTTGATAAGAATCAGTATGGTGGCATTCTGACCGATATCGGTTCACACCAGGTGGAGCAGTTTTTGACTTATGCTGGGGTGACCGAGGCAAGCATCAATTTTGCGCGGGCCTGTAATCTGAATAATGCCGACAAGCCCGAGCTGGAAGATTTCGGTGAGATGTCCATGACGGGGGATAACGGTGCGTCCTTCTATACCCGGGTTGATTGGTTTACCAGCGATGGACAAGCGACCTGGGGCGATGGCCGGACCTTTATTCTCGGTACCGAAGGGAATATTGAGTGTCGTAAATACAATGACGTGGCAAGGCAGGCGCCGGCATCAAAGGTGTTTTTGACCAATGCTCGGGGTGAGCGGGAGATTGACTGTCTGGGGCAGTCGAGTTTCCCGTATTTTGGTCAGCTGATTCTGGATTGTCTGCACCGGACCGAGAATGCCATGAGTCAGGCGCATGTGTTCAAGGCCGCCGAGTTGAGTCTGAAAGCGCAGGAGATGGCGGATGAAGGTCGTCGGGTTACGCTGCGCTA
>NZ_DGMV01000040.1:489-10013 GCF_002388575.1 Marinimicrobium sp. UBA4509 | reverse complement strand
TAGCGCAGCGTAACCCGACGACCAGATCGGAAGTCCAACGGTCCTGTAGGTCGGGTTAGCGAAGCGTAACCCGACAGACCCCGGAGGGACTTTTCTGAAGCACAAAAAAACGGCGCCGAAGCGCCGTATCAAAACCGCAGAAAGGGTCTGCTGAAACTTACTCGTTGGCAGGCTTGCCAATGGTGGCGAGAATGCCGCCGTCCACGTAGACGATTTGCCCGGTCACAAAGTTGCTCGCCTTGGAGGACAGGAATACCGCGGCGCCCTGCAGGTCATCCGGGTCGCCCCATTTGCCCGCCGGAGTGCGGCTGATGATGAATTCGTTGAGCGGGTTGCCTTCCACCCGGATCGGGGCTGTCTGGCTGGTGGCGAAGTAGCCGGGGCCGATGCCGTTGACCTGCACATTGTGGCGCGCCCATTCGGTGGCCATGTTACGGGTGAGCATTTTCAGGCCACCCTTGGCGGCGGCGTAGGCGCCGACAGAGTCGCGGCCCAGCTCGCTCATCATGGAGCAGATGTTGATGATCTTGCCCTGCTTGCGCTCAACCATTTTCTTTGCGACCGGACGGGTCATAGTGAACACGCCCACCAGGTCGGTATCGATCACCTGCTGGAACTCTTCCACGGGCATTTCGAGCATGGGTACACGCTTGATGATACCGGCGTTGTTCACCAGGATGTCGATCGGGCCGACTTCTTTCTCGATCTTGTCGACCGCCGCAATCACCTGGTCTTCTTTGGTGACGTCGAACTTGTAACCAAAGGCCTTGTAGCCTTCGGCTTCATATTCGGCCACGGCCTTGTCGATTTTTTCCTGGGAAGAGTGACCGTTGACCACAATGGTGGCGCCGGCGCTGCCCAGGCCCTTGGCCATGGCCATGCCGATTCCGTGGGTGGCGCCGGTAACCAGCGCCACTTTGCCTGTCAGATCGAACAGGGGATGATGACTCATAGAGAAGCTCCTTACTTCAGTTCGTGTGGCTGGTGGAAGTCCATGTCGGTGTAGTCGAGGTTCTCACCGGCCATGCCCCAAATGAACGTGTAGTTGGCGGTGCCGACGCCCGAGTGCATGGACCAGGGCGGAGACAGAACGGCCTGCTCGTTGTGAATCCACAAGTGACGGGTGTCGTCTTTCGGGCCCATGAAGTGGCACACGGCCTGATCTTCCGGCACATTGAAATAGAAATACGCTTCCATCCGCCGGGTGTGGGTGTGCACCGGCATGGTATTCCAGATGCTGCCGGGCTGCAGTTCGGTCATGCCCATCTGCAACTGGCAGGTTTCGATGATGCCGTTGATCAGCAACTGATTGACCCGACGTTCGTTACAGGTGTCCGAGGAGCCCAGTTCCAGCACATTGGCATCGCCCATGCCGACTTTTTTGGTCGGGTAGGCATGGTGCGCGGGCGCGGAGTTCAGGTAGAACTTGGCCGGGTTGCTGGCATCGACGCTGCGAAAGCTGACTTCTTTGGCGCCGCGGCCGACGTAGATGGCACTTTTGGATTCCAGCTCGTAATCGGTGCCGTCTACCGTGACGATACCGTCACCACCGATGTTGATGGCACCCAGTTCACGCCGGTCCAGAAAGTGCTCGGCTTTCTGCTGGTCCACGGGCTCCAGGGTCACGGCCTTGTTGATCGGCTTGGCACCACCGACCATCATCCGGTCGTAGTGGGTGTACACAAAGTGGATCTGATCGTCTTCGAAAATCTTCTCGATCAGAAAGTGCTTGCGCAGCTTCTCTGTGTCGTAGTGCTTGTAGTCGTCGATGTGAACGGCAAAGCGTTCTTCGATCTGTTTCATGGGTTACCTCACTTGCCTTGGAGCAGGCGGTGCATTTCGATACCGGCGAGAATAAACGGCCCCGTACCTTTCGGGTCGTTTTCCCAGACCGGTTCGCTCATATAGTAGTGGTAGCTGCCGTCGCGGCCAAAACCCAGGCCGGCTACCAGACAGATATTGGTCATGCTGATCTTGCCATCTTCATGAACCGTCACGAATTCGTTGATCAGGCCATCATAGGCTTTCTGAGCGACCGGAAGGAAGCTGTCATCCAGGTAGCCCATACGAATGGCTTTGGCGTAGAAGTAGGCGAACATGGCACTCGCGCTGGATTCGCGGTAGTTGCCCGGCGCATCGGGCTGATCCATGATCTGCCACCAGGTGCCGGTGGGGTCCTGGTACTTCTGCAGGTCGACAGCAATCTCCTGGATCATATCAATGATCGGTTGGCGCAGCTCGGTTTCTTCTTCCGGAATGAAGTCCAGTACATCCACGGTGGCCATGGTGAGCCAGCCGAAACCGCGGCCCCAGAAATGCTCGGACAGACCGCTTTCGGGGTCGGCCCAATCCTGCTGTTTTTTCTCGTCCCAGGCGTGGTAATACAGGCCGGTTTCGGGATCGCGCAGCTCTTCGCGGGTGATCTCGAACTCCTTGACCACTTCGGCCCAGCTTTCGTGCTGTTGCTCGCCTTCTTCGAACAGGAGCGCGTAGTGGGCAAGGTAGGGCATGGCCATGTAAACGCCATCCAGCCAGACCTGCCATGGGTAGCGCTCCTTGTGCCAGAAAGCGCCACCGCTGGTGCGGGGATGCTTGTGCAGGTGCTCGCGCAACTGATCGGCGGCGAGTTTGAAACGCTCTTCGCCGGTCTGCTCCCACAGGCGCAGGACGCCCACGCCGGGCTTGACGTTATCCACGCTGAAGTTGGTCATTTTATAGCGGGCAATCTCGCCCTCTTCACCAATAAAGCTGCCGGTCACATGGGGCAGAACTTTGGCGTAACGCTCCGCCGGTGCCACTTCGTTGAGTTCATCGTAGGCCATGGGGAGCAGGCCGATGATGTCGTACTCGAACTTGGGCGGACGCTCGCGGTTGGTGTCCCAGCCGTCCACGTGGTACCTCATGGTTTTGCGCTCCAGCTCGGAATCGGCCAGGCGCTTGCTCCAGTTCAGCGCCGCCTCGGCGTCCGCCGGCGGATTTTTCTGTTCCTGGCTGTGTGCGGTAGTGAGGCGTTCACGCGGAGCCAGGGTCAGGCGTTCGGCCTCTCCCTCCAGGTATTCGACAAACGCTTCACGGGTGGTGATGCCGTCCAGCTCGTGCTGCCAGACCGCCAGGAAGTAGTAGTCCACATCTTCGCCCGCCGCGTCGAGTACGGTCACATAGTTGTGCTCGTCTTCGGTCTGCCCCTCGCGGTCGGATTTACGGAACAACAGGGCCATGCCCAGGTAGTCGTCTTCACCGCTCAGGCTCTGTTTGCCCCAGCTTGCCACATAGGTGTAGGCCTTGCCGGTAATATCGACCTCGCCTTCAATCAGCTCGGTGCCCGGATGTTTGACGATGCCCGTGGTCAGGTTGTCCAGCTCGTCGCTCAGTTCCAGGTCTACGTGTACCAGGCGGCTGCCGGCAGTCATGGACAATTGTGCGGTCAGGTCGACCGTGGTGTCCGCCACCTGCCAATCTTTGTAGTGGATGCTGAATGAGGAGTAAAGGTCGCCGTTATCCAGAATCCTGGCATCCCACCCGTCCACTTCAGAAACGCGGTGTACGTGCTCACCGTCCCAGTATCCGTAGCCGCCGACGCCAAGGGAGTCGCCAACTTTGAGGATGTCCATGCCCCAGTCGGCCGGCTCGTGGTAGGAATCGTAGCCGTCCTTGCCGACATTCTGCAGAACCATGTCGTGGGTTTTCTTGCCGAAAATATCAAAGCCGTTGCGCCAGTCGAGATAGACCCGGTACCCCACCAGATCCGATTCGATGCCGGGGCCTTCATAGCGGATGTAATAGGAGTGATCAGAGTGCTCTTCGGGTGGTGTCAGGCTCTCGACGTTTTCAAATTCGCCGCCGACATACTCATACATGCCTTCGCGGTTTTCATCGGAGTGCGGCTGCCATTCACCGCCCACCTTGTGGGAAATTTCCGCCTGTGTACGCTTGGCCACCTCGGGCGCCTGGCTGGCGAGCCCGCGATCAATGACCAGCTCAATGGTGCCTGCCGAGGGAAGATTGACCAGGGTGAGCAGGCCGTCTTTCTGCCCATCGCCGTCACGGTCAATCAGTTGCGTGGCGACCGGCGTACCGTTTACGGTCGCTCCCAACTCGCTGTCCAACGCATCCTGACGCGTCAGTCCGAGTTCGTCGAAGCTGACAAAATAGGGCTCATCGCTGACGGCACGGCTCAGGGCGTTGGACAGATGGACCTGGGCGACCGGGGTCTGCTGGGTCTGCTCGGGCTGGACGCTGGAGGATTGCGGCTCGGTGGCGGGTGGTTCCTGGCTGCAACCGGCCAGAGTGGCCGCCGTTACCAACAGCGTGCCGGAAAGCGGTGGGTATTTCAGCATAGTTATCACCTTTCTGGTCTCTCTTCTTGAATGTGCTTCTAGTTATTGGTCGGAATTCGCCCGTCTCTTGTTGGGAGCGGAAGCACAAGCCGGGGTGTTCCGTGGAAGGGGGTCGGTCCTTGATCCGGATGCCCTAGTGGTCCATGTGGCTAATGGTTGATTCGGGCACGACCTCACCCGCCAGCGGACAATCCGCTGGCGGGGTCTTGGCCTTACTGGTTGATCCCCGAAAATCGGCTCTGATGGCCTCTCATTTCAGGGTTGCTCGACACCGATACCGCCTGGTTGTCGGGCGCTTGGAGCGGTCTCTCTCACCTCGTATATACCCGATTGGTATAGACGTTTGCCCCAGTTGTCTCCCTCTTGCCTCTTTACATCGTCGCATTAGAGGCTCGGGCACCCGGTCATTTGATGTTTTTGGGTTGCCCGATACCGCTGGCATTCAGACTCTTTGGGATTGGCCGCGTGCAGAACAGAAAACGCGAACGGTTTGCTAACGGTTTATCTTTAGAGTCTGGCAGTTTCCTCTGCGGAAATGCGTATGCCGTCATGCAGTGAACTCATTCTGGTACGGCCCGGCGGGAAAATCAAGGCTGAAGAACAAATTTTTTCCTGTAATGGGGAATATATTAGTGAGATTGTTTCGGTATTTTTGCTGTAAACGGTTACACATAATTTATTATATATGAGTAACCGATTACATTTTGCGTGAACTTCGCAGTGAGACGGTTTCATGGCTTTATGGGAGGGAATTCCGGCAAAAAATTAACGGGTGAGGCCGCTCCTACTCCGTTGCGATTGACAGCGGTGTCAAATGGGACAAACAACCCATTCTGTGCAAATGACAACGCTGTCAGATTGCGTTTTGCGTAAATTTTTTGGGTGGGGTTTTCACACCAGGCGTTGCGAGTGGTTGCGGTGTCCGCTTTGTCGGTGCTAAATTTGGTCCCGGTATTGACCGAATACCATTGCCGATTTTTCAGGCGCCGCAAGGCGCCTGTTTTTTTCTGTACCTGAAAAAGAATCCCGCAAAACAAAAAGCGTCGGCCCGCAGGGGTGGCGACACACGGGAAATTGGCAGGCCGGCTCGACGGAGCGCGAACGGCTTTTACCACCGAACGGTTTCTGTTCTGCCAGGTGAGAGTGGCGTCAGAGACTCCAATCTTTGGGTGATCATTATTTTGGCGAACATCATTCATTTACACGAGCGCGACAACGTAGGCGTGTGTAAAGGGGCTATTCCGGCGGGCACGGCACTGATCGAGCCCGAATTGACTCTGGTTGACGATATCCCGGCCATGCACAAAGTGGCGCTGGTGGATATCCCTGAAGGTCAGCCCATCCTGAAATACGGTCAGGTGATCGGTTTTGCCGCCAAGGCCATCAAGGCCGGTGAGCATGTGCACAGTCATAACTGCAAAATGGGCGAGGCGGAAAAAGATTATGGCTTTTGCCGCAACGCCAGGCCCACGGACCTTGTGCCCGAAAGCGAACGGGCCACGTTCCGGGGCTACCGACGCGCCAATGGCAAGGTCGGAACGCGCAATTACATTGGTATTCTGACTACTGTGAATTGCTCCGCCACCGTCGCCAAGGCCATTGCCCAGCACTTCACCTTCTCGGGCGAACTGGACGACTACCCCAATATTGATGGCGTCGTGGCCTTTACCCACGAAACCGGCTGCGGCATGCGCTCCGATGGCGAAGGCTATGAGACTCTGCGGCGCACTTTCGATGGTTATGCGCGCCACCCCAACTTCGGCGGCATTCTCATGGTCGGGCTCGGCTGCGAAACCATGCAGGTTCGTCGGGTGATGGAGGAGAGTGGTCTGGGGGATACCGACACCTTTCAGGCGTACACCATTCAGGATGTCGGCGGTACCCGTAAGGCGATTGAGCGTGGCATCGAGGTGTTGCGCGGCATGTTGGATGGGGTGAATCAGCACACCCGCGAAACCGTCCCGGCCAGCGAGCTGACCCTGGCGGTCCAGTGTGGTGGTTCGGATGCCTTCTCCGGTATTACGGCGAACCCCGCGCTGGGCGCGGCGGGGGACATTCTGATCCGCCATGGCGGTACTGTCATCTATTCGGAGACACCGGAAATTTTCGGTGCCGAGCACCTGCTGACCCAGCGTGCAAAAACACCCGAGCTCGCCCAAAAGTTGCTCGATCGCATTGAGTGGTGGCAGGATTATACGGCGCGCAACGATTTTGAGCTGGACAATAACCCCTCTCCGGGTAACAAAGCGGGTGGCTTGACCACCATCATGGAAAAGTCCCTGGGGGCCCAGGCCAAGAGCGGTTCCACCGAAATGGTGGGCGTGTACCTGTATGGGGAAGAGGTAAAAGAGAAGGGGCTGGTGTTCATGGACAGCCCCGGGTTTGACCCCGTGTCGGTCACCGGGCAGGTTGCCTCGGGCGCCAACGTGGTATGCTTTACCACCGGTCGCGGTTCAGCCTTTGGCTTCAAGCCCGCGCCCAGCCTGAAGCTGGCCAGCAATTCCGAGCTGTATCAGCGGATGCAGGAGGACATTGATATCAATTGTGGTGGCATTCTGGATGGTGAGAAAACCATGCAGGAATGCGCCGAAGAAATTTTCCGGGTCGTACTCGCGACGGCTTCGGGAGAGCAGACCCAGAGCGAAAAGCTCGGGTACGGTGATAATGAGTTCAACCCCTGGAAAATAGGGGCCGTGGTGTAGGAGATCAATCCGGGTGCTCTGTGGGCACCCACACAACGCGGACCAGCGGAGGAGAGAACCCCGGGAGGTGAGAGACCCGGGGTTTTCTCGGCGCAGAATCAAGGCGGGAAAACGCCAACTGACGCACTCTGTTGACTCCAGACAACAAAAAACGAGGCCCTGATACCCTCAGGCGCCCGTTGATTAGGACATCATTCCGCTCAATCCCCACCTTTCTACGGGAAAAGCGGCTATGTTTAATGGTGTCCATCACATGAGGGAGACGTTTCATGAAAATAGCGATACCCAAAGAGCGTCGCGAGCACGAGCGGCGTGTAGCCGCAACGCCCGAGACGGTCAAGAAGTTGATTGCCCTCGGTGCCGAGGTGGCGGTCGAGGCGGGCGCGGGCCTGTCCAGCCGTATCACCGATGAGGCCTACGAGGCGGCGGGTGCCACTCTGGTCAGCGACCTGAGCAGTCTGCTGGGCGATGCCGATGTGGTGCTCAAAGTCCAGCGTCCCCTGCTGGGCGAAGGCGACCAGCCCGACGAGTTGTCCCCGATGAAAAAGGGCGCTCTGCTGATTGCCGGCCTGTCCCCCTACGCCGAACCCGACGCCATCAAACGCTATGCCGAGGCGGGTGTGACCGCCATCGCCATGGAGTTTGTGCCCCGCATCACCCGTGCCCAGAGCATGGATATCCTCAGTTCCCAGAGCAACCTCGCCGGTTACCGTGCGGTACTGGAGGCGGCTTACGTTTACGATCGCGCCATGCCCATGATGATGACCGCCGCTGGCACCATTGCGCCCGCGCGGGTTATGGTTCTTGGCGCCGGTGTGGCCGGTCTGCAAGCCATTGCCACCGCCAAGCGTCTGGGCGCCATTGTATCCGCCACGGATGTCCGGCCCGCCGCCAAAGAGCAGGTGGAAAGCCTGGGCGGCAAGTTCGTCATGGTCGAGAGCGACGAAACCAGAGAAGCGGAAACCGCTGGTGGTTACGCCAAGGAAATGAGCGAAGACTACAAGCGCAAGCAGGCGGAGCTGGTGGCGGAAACCCTGAAGAAGCAGGACATCGCCATCTGCACCGCACTGATTCCCGGCCGCAAGGCCCCGACCCTGATCAATGACGAAATGGTGCACAGTATGCGCCCCGGCTCGGTGATTGTGGATCTGGCCGCGGAACAGGGCGGCAACTGCACCCTGTCCAAGCCCGGTGAGGTGGTGGATGTGAATGGTGTGTCCATCATCGGCCACTACAACATTCCGAGCCGGCTGTCCGCCGATGCCAGTTCGCTGTTCGCCAAGAACCTACTCAACTACCTGACGCCTCTGGTCGATGCCGAGAGCAAAGCGCTCAAGGTCGATTGGGAAGACGAAATCGTTGCCGCTTCCGTGCTGACACGGGACGGTCAGGTCGTTCATTCCGCTTTCCAGAGCGAACAATAAGGGGGTCGTCATGGAAGCCAATTTCATTCAGCAGTTATCCATTTTTGTGCTGGCGATTTTCGTCGGCTACTACGTCGTCTGGAGTGTCACCCCGGCACTGCACACACCGCTGATGGCCGTTACCAACGCCATCTCCAGTGTGATCATTGTGGGCGCATTGATCGCCGCCGGCCCCGAGAGCATGAGCCTGTCCAAAGCCCTGGGCTTTGTGGCCATGACGCTGGCCGCGATCAATATCTTCGGTGGCTTTACCGTCACCCAACGCATGCTCGCCATGTACAAGAAGAAAAAGTAACCGGGGGAACTTATGACTGAACTACACGCGAATCTGACCTCGCTGGCCTATCTGGTCGCGGCGGTCCTGTTTATCATGGCCCTGCGCGGCCTGTCCTCGCCGGAAACCTCACGGACCGGTAATATCTGCGGCATGCTCGGCATGCTGATCGCGGTGGTGACCACCGTGTTCAGCCCGGAAGTGCAATCCTACGAATGGATTGTGGCGGCGCTGGTGCTCGGCGCGGTGATCGGTATCACCATCGCCAAACGCATCGCCATGACCGCCATGCCGCAACTGGTAGCGGCTTTCCACAGTCTGGTCGGTATGGCCGCGGTGCTGGTGGCCGGTGCGGCTTTTACCAACCCCGGGGCGTTTGGCCTGGTCGGCGCGACCGGAGATATCTTTGTCGCCAGTCGTATCGAGATGGGTCTGGGTGTCGTGATCGGCGCCATCACCTTTTCCGGGTCCGTGATCGCCTTCACCAAACTGCAAGGGCTGGTCTCCGGTGCGCCGGTGTCTTTCGGCGGCCAGCATTATCTCAATGCCCTGTTTGGCCTGGTGATACTGGCTCTGCTGGTTTACTTCTGCATCGATCAGCAGCCCTGGATCTTCTGGACCATGACCGCCCTGGCGTTTGTCATCGGGGTACTGATCATCATCCCCATCGGCGGTGCCGATATGCCGGTGGTGGTGTCCATGCTCAACTCCTACTCCGGTTGGGCCGCCGCGGGCATTGGTTTCACCCTGAAAAACGACGCCCTGATTGTCACCGGCGCCCTGGTGG
>NZ_DGMV01000040.1:261-381 GCF_002388575.1 Marinimicrobium sp. UBA4509 | reverse complement strand
ATTGTCACCGGCGCCCTGGTGGGTTCTTCCGGTGCGATTCTGTCCTACATCATGTGTAAAGGCATGAACCGCTCGTTCTTCAATGTGATTCTCGGCGGCTTCGGCGGCGACTCCTCCGGC
>NZ_DGMV01000040.1:0-161 GCF_002388575.1 Marinimicrobium sp. UBA4509 | reverse complement strand
GCCCAGGCGCAGCACGCGCTGCGTGAAATGTGCGACGAGCTGAAAGAAGCAGGCGTGACCATCAAGTATGCGATTCACCCGGTGGCTGGTCGTATGCCAGGTCACATGAACGTATTGCTGGCGGAAGCGAACGTGCCGTATGACGAGGTGTTCGAGCTGGA
>NZ_DGMV01000028.1:0-2677 GCF_002388575.1 Marinimicrobium sp. UBA4509 | reverse complement strand
CCGGCATCGACAGCCCCTACGAGGCCCCGGCCAACGCGGAAGTGGTGATCAACACCGCCGAGCACGACATCGGCGAGTGTGTGCGCCAGCTGATCGCTAAGATCGGCGTATAACACCGGGTCGTTGGAATACGATGAAAGGCATCGTCTGCAGCAACCTCTATGCAATCACCGACGAGCGCGACCTGACCAGCAATACGCTGGCGGTTCGCGAACTCGTTGACGGTGCCATCGCCGAGGGGCTGGAAGTGACCGCCGTGCTGCGCTTTTTGCCGCTGATCGTTAAAGGCGGCCCCTACTGGCCCAGAAAGCGCGTTCTGAACGGCTTGCCGGTATACGACGTGCCGACCATCGGCTTCCGGTTTATCTATTCAGCCCTGCTGACCAGGCTGGTGCTGTTCCTGATGGGCTTTCGCGGGCGCTTCGATTTCGCCATCTGCCACCAGAGCTTTAACTTTATCGCCGCACAGCGCGTGCTCGGGCGCAGGCTGGCCAAGAAGTACTTCGTGGTTCACGGCTCCGATCTCGGCAAGCCGCAGCTGCGCCAGTGCCTGGCTGCCGCAGACAAGACGTTTGTCCGCTCCCATGCGCTCGCGCGCCAGCTAAAAGACAACTACGGCCTCGAGCCGTCCGGCATCGTCTACTCAGGCATCGACGCGGCGGAGATCATTGACCTGCAGAGCAAGGATATTTCCCTCGAAGGGGGCCTGGTGATTACCATGGCCTCTTTAATGATACCGAGAAAGAACGTTCAGCCTTGTCTGCGTGCCTTCAGAGCTTTGGTCGACAAGGGAGTCCGTTTGACGGTTCATCTTTACGGAGACGGCCCGCTCAGCGAGGCTATCACTCGCGACATCGAGCAGCTCGGACTAACCAGGGTGGTGCGCCAATATGGCTTCACGCCACGAGCGGAGGTGCTGAAAGCCATGCGTGCCTCGCATCTCTTCTTGATGCCCAGTGTCCAGGAAACGTTCGGGCTGGTCTATCTGGAAGCGATGGCGTCGGGCTGCGTAGTGATTGGTCACCAGGGTTGGGGCATCGACGGCGTGGTCGAAGAGGGTGTAAACGGTTATCTGGTCGCGGCCTCCACGGAGGCGGAAATTGAATCCAAGATCCAGATCTACCTGTCCGCACAGGACAGGGAGGCGCTGCACCGTGAGTCTGTTAAAGTCGCTAACGCTAATACCCGGGACAGCGCCGTAAAAAACTACCGTGTGTTACTAGGGCCGAGTTGACCAGATCCCGGTAGTGTCGGTTGCCGCGCGAAGGAAACGTGTTCTGCAAGGAGACTTAGATTGAAAATCACTGTATTCGGCACCGGTTATGTGGGCCTGGTCACCGGGGCCTGTCTGGCGGATGCCGGCCATGACGTGCTGTGTGTTGATGTGGATCCGGCGAAGGTGGAAGCCCTGGAGCGCGGGGTGGTTCCGATCTTTGAGCCGGGGCTGGAGTCCGTGGTGGCGCGAAACCGCGAAGAGGGTCGGCTTGGATTTACGACCGACTCTGCGAAGGGCGTTGCTTTCGGTACCCTCCAATTTATCGCCGTGGGCACCCCGCCGGATGAAGACGGCTCGGCCGACATGCAGTACGTGCTGGCGGTGGCCGCCACCATAGGCCGCCATATGGACGGCTATAAGCTGGTGGTGAACAAATCCACCGTGCCGGTGGGCACCGCCGACCGGGTCCGGGCTACCATCACTGCCGAGTTGTCGGGCAGGGGCGTGGAGCTCAGCTTCGACGTCTGCTCCAACCCGGAATTCCTCAAGGAAGGCGCCGCCATCGACGATTTCACCCGCGGCGCCCGCATCGTGGTGGGCACGGATTCGGATAAGGTCCGTGAACTAATGCGCGAGTGCTACGGCCCTTACAACTGGAATCATGACAAGCTGATTTTCATGGACGTGCGCTCCGCCGAGCTCACCAAATACGCCGCCAATGCCATGCTGGCCACCAAGATCAGCTTTATGAACGAGATGGCCAATCTGGCCGAGCGTCTTGGCGCGGATATCGAGAACGTGCGCCTGGGCATCGGTTCCGATCCGCGCATCGGCTACCACTTTATTTATCCCGGGTGCGGCTATGGCGGCTCCTGTTTCCCCAAGGACGTGCGCGCACTGGAGCGCATCGCCCGGGAAGTGGGCTACGAAGCGCGCATGCTCAGTGCCGTGGAGGCGATCAACGAGCAGCAAAAGTCCACGCTGTTCAGTAAGCTGAACAATGCCTTTGATGGTGACCTGAACGGTAAGACCATCGCGGTTTGGGGCCTGGCCTTCAAACCCAACACTGACGATATGCGCGAAGCGCCCAGCCGCACGTTGATGGAAGCGGTGTGGGCCGCTGGCGGTGGCATTCAGGCCTACGACCCGGAGGCGCGCGACGAGTGTCGCCGGCTCTACGGCGACCGTAAGAACCTGGTCCTGGCGGAGCACCGCATGGACGCGCTGGACGGTGCTGACGCCCTGGTAATCTGTACCGAGTGGAAAGAGTTTCGGGTGGCTGATTTCGAAGCCATTAAAGCAGCGCTGCATACGCCGGTAATCGTGGATGGCCGAAACATCTACGAACCTTCAGCCGTCAACGCGGCGGGCCTGCTCTATTTCGGGGTGGGGCGTGGCGACGGTGTCAGGAGTCAACCCTCGCGTTAAATCTGTGATATTGATCACATAAACTATTTGCAC
>NZ_DGMV01000036.1:57459-64262 GCF_002388575.1 Marinimicrobium sp. UBA4509 | reverse complement strand
AGTTTTTCTACAGCCTCAACGCCATTGTTCAGCGGCAGCCTTGGCAGAGCGAAGCGGCGACAAGGCTGTCCGGTGGAGGGCCGCCAGGCCCGGAACGAACTGGAACTACTGGTTAGAAGCCCTGTTGCTGGCCGCAATAAACATACCTGCGACAATTCCAATCCGTGACGATTTTGTTTTTTTCGTATAGCAATCTGAAATTTGGATAGAGGTCTTCAAGCAAGGACCTCCCATCTGAACCCACGTCTGCAGAAAGCCATGAATGAATGGTATCCATCAGTTGGCCATACTCATGGTAGAAAATTCTGAGATCGAGCGTGCGCTTTAGAGCTTGCTCAGATACTAAATCTAAAACCTGAGCTATTCGGTCTATCGCCCCGTCATCGGGCGGCCCTTCCGTGTACAAGGCTGAAAATGGGATTTGACGTCCATCCTCGGAAACAAAATGGCCCGGCTTGGCGCCAGCTGGCTCAGATGCAGCATGGAATAGCTTAATCCACTGCTCAAAATCCTGTGTTGGTATGCTATCTCGGAAAAGCTGGATCATACGAAAGCTGTTCTCCAGCCTGCGCTGGTTCTGCCCCCGGGAGTAGGTGAGTAGCGCGACTACCCCACCAATCACGCCAAGCCCCAACATCAACCAACCGCGAATCTCGGTAACCAAAGATGTCTCCCTACGTTGTGCTTCTAACGCCAAGCTCACCGGAACATTTTACGGAGAGCGTTTTTGTGAAAGAATGAAGCGCAGCTGAATGCACAAAAACGAGCGTAGTAAAATGTTTCCGCGTGAAGCTTTTTGTTATGTTTATAAGCCGCCCATGAAAGTAAACTTTGGATTTTCATCATTAGTCATTGATACACCAAAGTGGCAACTTAATTCGACCTTTTTACAAACGAAGGACGCTGTCCAAAAACCTTCCGTATACGTGTAGCTAAGACTTTCATAGTCATATTGAGAAAGGTCGGTCTTGGGTCTCTCTGTATGTAAATATTCAAATATCAGGCTTTCTGCTTGGGCAGGAGTATATTTTGGTAAAACATACTCCATTGCTGACACCTTTCCCACCGTGAATAACAATAAGACCAGCAATCCGAACTTTCTCATATATCCCTCGAAAACATAACGCCGCAAGCACGCGCGGCTTTGTAGTGAAGGCGCAGCCGTAACGAAAAAGCCGTCGCCGTGCCTTGCTTTGTTAAAAATTATTCCCATGAAGGAGGCCATCCATTTAGAACCGCCACCGATACACCCGCAATGAACACTATGATTGTCAGCCAATAGCCTACCACCATAGGATAACGAAACTTGTGGCAGAACCTTGCCCCAGCGTGGTCGCCGCTGGACCAATAGCTTCTACTTTGGAGGTACCGGACTGTAGGCCAAGCGCTTATAAAGCTTTGATCACTCCAAATAGTAGGCGACCCTGCATGAAACCACTGAGCAGAGTGCCGCCGCCTCAGCAGAATCAAAAACGCCCACTGGATCAGGCTGGTAGCTAGCATCGTTGCCACTATGACGATGATAGCGATAGCTGTTGGATGATAGTTAGATAGGTCCATGGAATTTTTAACGCTGAGGTAACCGGCGCCGGAGCGCTAGCGGAGGGAACCAAAAGCGGTACGCTTTTGGCGTCCGGTTGACCGCCTGGTTATGCATTTTCCAGTTTTTCAATGACTTGCTGGGGAGACAACTCTGCCCCTTCCCAAACTTTTACTTTGTGCGCGCCCGCCCCGAAAGCTAGCTCACGGAATATCTTGACCTCCACTTCAGATAGACCACCTTCGGTCAGTTCCAGAGGATGAATCAAAACTGCGGGGCTTCTTTTGATTAATTTTTTCGGGAGAACCTTGCGGATACCGGTACTCAGATGATGCTCGGCCCGTGAAAAATCTCCTGCAAGAAGACGGAGAGTACTGAATGGCTGAGGAGCGGAAACGATTTCCACAGCAGAGTCACCTGAGACCTTCACTATTTCGAATCGATTCCGCGAAACCTTTACGTAGAGTTTTTCCTCGAACAGCTTTCTCAAAGCTTTGTCTTCCTATGCATAACATTTGTATATCGAGCCAGCACGCTTTTTCGCTATGCACATTTCCGCTTGAAAGCCGCTAACTCATTGAAATTAAAAAATTAAATTGAACTTTAGCACAGAAACAGCAGGCGGAAACCGTGCCAGCTCAGTTTTCGTCCGGATGTCGCCTGTTATTTACCCCAGTAACATTTCTAACCTACTGATAAAAAAGGAAAAACTATCATCGGACCGCAAAAAACGCGCTCTGTAAAGATGACCTGTACGCCAAACTTTGCAAGAGTCTCAAATATACTGTATAAAAGTACAGAAATTGATCGTTATTACAGGGAGTGATTCTGATGCCATCCAGCCCTTTTATGGAGATGATTCGTCGTGATATCCGCCTTCGCGGATACAGTCTACGCACTGAGAAAACTTATCTTTTTTGGATCAAGCAGTTTATTCTCTTCAATGACAAACAGCACCCCACTGATATTGGGGTCAGCGAGGTTAAAGCGTTTTTAACGTGGCTAGCGGTGGATCGTCACGTCGCTGTCAATACACAGAAAGTCGCGTTGAACGCAGTGGTGTATTTGTATCATAAGGTTCTGGACACACCGCTCGGTGAAATTGATTTCTCTCCCGCGAGCAAACAGCGTCATCTACCTACAACGTTAGCTCCCCGAGAAATTCGCGCGATCCTGTCCCATTTGCCCCAGCCTCAGCGGCTCATCGTTTCTATTCTCTATGGTAGCGGTTTAAGAGTGTCTGAATGCCTGCGTCTCAGGGTTCAAGATGTGTGCTTTGATCGAATGTCGCTGACCGTCCGCGACGGCAAGGGAAAAAAAGATCGTCAAACGCTTCTGAGTCAATCGGTGGTTCCTGAGTTGAAAGAAGCCATTGAAAAAGCACTTACGATTCAACAAAAAGACAACCAATCCGGCATCGGCCCGTCCATGCCCGGCGTCCTCGCGAAAAAGTATCCCTCTGCCTATCGCACACCTGGATGGATGTTCATTTTCCCATCTGAATCGGTCAGCGAACATCCGCTTACCGGCACGCTTTGCCGGCACCACTTGCACGATTCCGCCATTCATTCGCGACCCACTTGCTGCAAAGCGGTTATGACATACGCAGCGTGCAGGAGCTATTGGGCCACAACGATGTGAGAACGACGCAGATTTATACCCATGTGTTGGGGCAGCATTATGCGGGAACGCGCAGCCCCTTGGATGCACTTGCGGATTAATGTGCCAGACCGGCGTTTAGGCACGCTACCGCCCGTAGTGCGACATTTTCTCTTGGTAGAAAGTATTTCAGAGAGCATGTGGCAACGGGGCTTATTTGGTTGTTTGGGTAAGGTAGCAGGTGGAGAGCGAAAAGCAAGTTGGAGCAGGATTGTTGCATCGTGTGTCGGCACCACATGGGTGCCCTACTCAGTCGTCGTTCATTGGGAGGATCTTGACCACTTGCTCCTGGGCTTTGCGCTCTTCCTGGCTGGTGTTGACGCGGGTTTCGATTTCCCGCATCTGGGGTTGGATATGCTGTTCCTGTTTGAAGCCGCAGTCGACGCATTCGCGGTAGTCGGTGCCGTCTTCGTTGTACACGCGAAGGCGGTCCATGGCGGAGCAGCGGGGGCAGACGGCCCCGGCGATAAACCGGGGCGTTTTGCTGAAGGCCATATCAGGCAGCCTCCTCGTCGATGCCGCTGTGGCGCAGCAATGGGGCGATGCTGGGCTCGCGGCCGCGGAAGTTGACGAACAACTCCATGGGCGGGCGGCTGCCGCCCTGCTGGAGGATTTCTTTGAGGAAGCTTTCCCCGGTGTCCCGATTGAAGATGCCCTCTTCCTCAAATCGGGAGAAGGCATCGGCGGAGAGCACTTCGGCCCACTTGTAGCTGTAGTAGCCCGCCGCGTAGCCGCCGGCGAATATGTGGCTGAAGCTGTTCTGGAATTTGTTGAACGCCGGTGGCGTGATCACGGCCACCTGGTCGCGCACTTCATCCAGCAGTTGCTGGGGCGCTTTCGGGCTATTGGGGTTGTACTCCGCGTGCAGGCGGAAGTCGAACAGGGAGAACTCCAACTGCCGCACCATCTGCATACCGGACTGGAAGTTCTTGGCTGCCAGCAGTTTGTCCAGCAGGTCTTTGGGCAGCGGTTCGCCGGTTTTGTAGTGGCCGGAGATCAACGGTACCACGTCCGGTTCCCAGCACCAGTTTTCCAGGAACTGGCTGGGCAGCTCTACCGCGTCCCAGGCCACGCCGTTAATGCCACTGACGGCGGCCACGTCGATCTGGGTCAGCATGTGGTGCAGGCCGTGCCCGAATTCATGGAACAGGGTGGTCACTTCATCGTGAGTGAGCAGTGAAGGGGTCTCGCCCACCGGAGGGGTGAAGTTGCAGGTCAGAAACGCGACCGGCCGCTGCACACCACTGGCGGTCTGGCGGCGCACACGACAGTCCGCCATCCAGGCACCGCCGCGTTTGTTTTCCCGCGCGAAGATGTCGAAGTAGAAGCCTGCGATGTGTTCACCGTCTTTGTAGATCTGATAGAAACGCACGTCGGGGTGCCAACTATCAAAGCTCGCCACCGGCACAATGTCGATGTCGTAGAGGCGTTTGACCACCTCGAACAGGCCGCTGATCACCCGCTCGGCCGGGAAGTAGGGGCGTAGCTCTTCCTGGGACAGGGCATAGTCCGCCTGCCGGAGTTTTTCGCTGAAGTAGGCCAGGTCCCAGGCTTGCAGGTCGGTGCAGCCTTCTTTTTCTGCAAAGGCTTTCAGTTGCTGAACGTCCTGCTCCGCCAGAGGTTTGGACTTCTCGGCCAGCTCGGTCAGGAAGTTTATGACCTGTTCTGTGCTGTCCGCCATCTTGGTGGCGAGGGAGCGTTCGGCGTAGTTATTGAAACCCAGCAATTGCGCAAGCTCATGGCGCAACGCGAGGGTCTCGTCGATGATCGCGGTATTGTCCCACTCGGCGGCACTGCTTCCATCGGCCTTCTGACCTTCCGCGGACGCACGAGTCACAAATGCGGTGTAGGTCTCCCGGCGCAGGGCCCGATCTTCGGCGTAGGTCATGACCGCCAGGAAGGAGGGGATGTCCAGGGTGGTGACATAGCCTTCCAGGTCTTTCTGCTTGGCAGCCTGAGCAGCTTGCTCCAGAGCGGAGTCGGGCAGGCCGGCCAGATCCTGCGGGTCGGTAAAGTGTTTGTACCAGGCTTGGGTAGCGTCGAGCACGTTGTTGGCAAACTGGGTAGAGAGCTCACTGAGGCGTTTTTTGATCTGGCCATAGCGTTTTTTGGCCTCGCCCTCCAGGGCCACACCCCCAAGTCGGAAATCCCGCAGGGCGTAGTCGATGGACTGGCGTTGGGCCTGGCTCAGCTGGTCGTACTCCGGGCTGTCGGCAATGGCCTGGAAGGCTTCATACAAGCGCCTGTCCTGGCTCACTTCGGTGTTGTACTCGGTCAGCAACGCCACGCTGGCGTTGTACGCCTCGCGCAGGGCCTCGCTGTTGACCACCGCGTTCAGGTGGCTGACCGGGGACCAGGCCTGCTCCAGGCGGTCCTCTTCGGCTTCCAGCGGAGCGACGAAATTGTCCCAGGTCGGTTGATCCAGCCCGTCCAGCAGCCGCTCGCGATGGGCGCGGTTTTCGTCGATCAACTGCCGAATGGCCGGTTCCACGTGCTCCGGCTTGATGGCTGAAAACGGGGGCAATTCGTGGGTTTCCAGCAGGGGGTTGGCCATAAGGTTATCGCTCCAAAACTCTGTGTCTGTGACTCAAAAAACGGGGTTATCGCGTTGAACATTCGCGCTCGGCGGCCCGGGACGCTACCATGATACATCGTTACGCGGCGGCGGGTAGACGCCCGCTCCAGCCGACGCTCCGTGTCCGATGCCCTGTATGAGGTAACCCATGACCGCATCTGCTCCCTCTTCGCCCGCTCTGCGCCGCTACCAGGGCGTCGCCCCGACGTTGGGCGAGCGCGTCTACGTTGACCCGGCCGCCGTGGTAATCGGCGACGTGACCCTGGGCAGTGATACGTCCGTCTGGCCCTGTGCGGTCATTCGCGGCGACATGCACCGTATACGTATAGGCGAAAGGACCAGTATTCAAGACAACAGCTGCCTGCACATCACCCACGCCGGCCCCTTCAACCCGGAAGGCTACCCGCTGACCATCGGCGACGACGTCACCGTAGGCCACTCGGTCACCCTGCACGGCTGCACCCTGGGCAACCGCATCCTGGTGGGCATCGGCTCCACCATACTGGACGGCGCCGTGGTGGAAGACGAAGTGGTAATCGGCGCCGGCACCCTGGTACCGCCGGGCAAACGCCTGGAAAGCGGCTACCTCTATATGGGCTCACCCTGCAAACAGGCCCGCCCGCTCAAAGACAGCGAGCGGGAATTCTTCAAATACTCCGCCAGCAACTACGTGGCGCTGAAAGACCAGTATCTCCAAGAACAACAGAGCTGATCGCCCAACCACCAACACCCACGAGGCACTCCGCCATGCAAGAAGTCTATTTGCCGGAAAACAACATTGAGGCGCACCTGGTACAAGGGTTGCTCGAATCCGAGGGGATTGATTGCGAAATCCGCGGTGAATATTTGCCCGGAGCCGCGGGGGAGTTGCCGGCGGGAAGCACGGTGTCGTTGTGGGTGCACGAAGCGCAGTTTGAAGACGCCAAGCGGGTTTTGGCGCGGTATGAGGCGGGGGAGTTTGCGGCCGAGTAGCGTTTTAATTTTAGGATCGATTCAATCTTTACCTTTGGTTACGGCGGATGCGCGCTT
>NZ_DGMV01000036.1:54672-57277 GCF_002388575.1 Marinimicrobium sp. UBA4509 | reverse complement strand
GTCTTGAAAGGGTGAACCCCTATCCCGGCCGGACTCAGACAAACATTAGAGGATCTATGGAAGCGGCATTTACAGCGTTTGCGAATTTTATGTGGGGCATGCCCCTGGTGATACTGCTGGTGGGAGGTGGCGTCTTCTTCGTCGCCTACTCCCGTGGCCTCCCCTACCGACACTTCAAACACGCCCTGCAGATCCTCAGTGGCCGCTACGACCACCACGACGACGAAGGCGACATCCCCCACGCCCAGGCACTGAGCACCGCCCTCTCCGGCACCCTGGGCCTCGGCAACATCGCCGGCGTCGCCCTGGCGCTCACCATGGGCGGCCCCGGCGCCATCTTCTGGATGTGGGTCACCGCCGTCATCGGCGTCGCCACCAAATTCTATACCTGCTCCCTCGCCGTCATGTTCCGGGGCAAAGACAGCCTCGGTCGGCTGCAAGGCGGCCCCATGTACGTCGTTCGCGAAGGCCTGGGAAAACGCTGGTGGCCGCTCGCCGCATTGTTCGCCGTCGCCGGTTTGATGGGCACCATGCCCGCCTTTCAGGTCAACCAACTCGTACAGATTGTGCGTGATGTGGTGGCCATCCCCGCCGGGCTCGCCAGCGAAAGCAACCACTTCGCCTTTGACCTCACGCTCGGGCTGATCATCGCCGCCCTGGTGCTGCTGGTCATTACCGGACACGTCCAGCGGGTTGGTAAAGTGACTTTGAGAATGGTGCCGGTCATGGTCCTGCTCTATTTGGGGATGACCCTGCTGTTGTTGATCCAGTACCTGGGCGAAATTCCGGCCGCACTACACCTGATCGTCACCGACGCCTTCAGCGGCCAGGCCGCCGCCGGTGGCGCCATCGGTACCGTCATACTGATGGGCGTGCGCCGGGGCGCCTTCTCCAATGAAGCGGGGATCGGCACCGAATCCATGGCCCACGGCGCCGCCAAAACCAAGGAGCCCATTCGCGAGGGCCTGGTGGCCATGATGGGCCCGGTGATCGATACCCTTCTGGTCTGTACCTGCACGGCACTGGCCATACTGGTGACCGACGCTTGGCAGGTGGACGGAAGTATTGACGGAGTGACCCTCACCGCCCGGGCCTTCGAAACCGCCTTCCCCAACGTCGGCGCCTACCTGTTGGTGCTGGTGGTGGCCCTGCTCTCGCTGAGTACCGTGTTCACCTTCTGGTATTACGGCAGCAAATGCCTGGGCTTTCTGATCGGGGCTCAGCATCAACATCACTACATCTGGATTTACGCCACTCTGGTAGTGCTCGGTAGCGTGGTGAGCCTGCGCGCGGTGGTGGGTTTGGTGGACGGGCTCTATGCCACCATGGCCATTCCCACCATGGTATCCGCCCTGTTGCTCGCCCCCCGGGTGAACCGGGCCGCCCGGGATTACTTCGCCCGGCACCGCAAGGGCGACCATGAACCGGCTTCTACAAATTCATAACGGTTTTTTACGCAACCATACCACCCGGGCGACGTCTAACCGACGTAGTATGGCGTATTCACTGTTAGGCGATTGGGGAGGTCTAAATGACACATCAGCGCGTTATCTCACTCCGTTTCTGGCCGAGGGCCGCGCTACTGGCCATAGTGACCTTATGGCTGGCTGCCTGCGCCCAGCAGTCGCCCCTGCCGCTGGCAGACGATTCACTGCGCCCGGCTCAGCCCGGCAACTTCGACCATGTCTTTCTGCCCCCGGGCGAACGTCTGCCCCGGATCACCACACTTTATATCGAACCGGCCCAGGTCGCCCTGAGCGATTACTGGCTGCGCGACCGAAGGGCTGATTACACCCAACGGGACCTGGATCGCATCTACGAGGATTACGGTCGCTTCCTCGACGAAGCGCTCCGTGAGGGGCTGAGTGAGCAAACCGGGGTTACCCTCACCGAGAACCGCGAAGAGGCGGACATGATTTTTCGCCCTACCCTGCGCAATCTGAACATCTACGCGCCGGACCTGAGCCGGCCGGGGATCACCCGCCACTACACGCGCGAAGCCGGAAACGCCACCTTTGACCTGGTACTGGAAGACCCCAGCGGCAAGGTACTGGCGCAGTTCATCGACCACCGGGAAACCCAGAACCTGACCGGACAGGCGATGGAGTGGACCAACCGGGTCACGAACTACCGTCACTTTAGCCGCTTGATGGACCGCTGGACCCGCAACCTGGCCGTTTACCTGCTGATTGCCGGGGCCGTGCCCGAGCCCGCCGAGTGACGGGCTTTGGTTCACCTGAGCGACGGTTTGTGGCTATAATGCGCCCTCGCGGTTGGCGGGCTACGCCCGATGATCGCCCCAAATAGTCCAAAGAGGCACTGCCTCTCACAACGAGGATGAAGCACCGTGAGTCTAGTCAAGAAACGCATCGGCCTGTTGTTGGCTGCCAGTCTGGGTCTGCTCTCCGCTCTGGCGGTGGCTCAGTCCAGTAACGTGTCCAAAGAAATCGAGAACCGCCTGGCCCCGGTAGGCAAGGTGTGCATGGCCGGTGACGATTGCGCGGCAGCGCCCGTGGCCAGCGCCAGCAGCGGTGAGCCGCGCTCCGGTGAAGAAATTTACGGCTCGGCCTGCGCCACCTGCCACGATGCTGGCGTGTTAGGTGCG
>NZ_DGMV01000036.1:54311-54542 GCF_002388575.1 Marinimicrobium sp. UBA4509 | reverse complement strand
GATGCTGGCGTGTCCGGTGCGCCGATGCTCGGTTCCGTGGACGACTGGGCAAGCCGCATTGAGAAGGGCTCCGAGACACTGTACGACCACGCTATCAACGGTTTCAATGCCATGCCGGCCATGGGCTTGTGCAGCGACTGCTCTGATGAAGAGATTCAGGCGACCGTCGATTATATGGTTGAAGAGAGCAGTTAATCGTTTAGCGGAAGGTTACGGCGGATGCGGCCTGCG
>NZ_DGMV01000036.1:41157-54160 GCF_002388575.1 Marinimicrobium sp. UBA4509 | reverse complement strand
ACGGCGGATGCGGCCTGCGGCCTTATCCGCCCTACGCGCCACTAGGGCGATCTAATCAAACATCCCCAACAAACTGCTCAGCGTCTCTTCGCCCTTGGCAACATTTTTCTCCGGACTGAGCTCACCGAATCCTTCACTCTCCACATCCTCCGGCGGTAACTCCTCCAGAAACCGACTGGGCGTGGTTTCAAAGATTTCCCCAAACTGCTTGCGCTTGTGGGCCAGGGTCATGGTCAGGGTTTTCTGGGCGCGGGTGATGCCCACGTAGGTCAGGCGCCGCTCTTCCTCGATATTGCCATCTTCGATACTGTTCCGGTGGGGCAGCAGGTCTTCTTCCAGGCCCACCATGAACACGTGCGGAAACTCCAGCCCCTTGGACGCGTGGAGGGTAAGCAGCTGCACCTGGTCCAGTTCGTCCTCTTCTTCCTGGCGCTCGAGCAAGTCCCGCAGCACCAGCTTGGCAATGGCTTCCTTGATGGTGGTCTCATCGTCGTCATCCCCCGGCGCCAGAGTCTTGCCCAGGGAGTCCACCAGGTACTGAACGTTTTCCCAGCGCCGCTCGGCGGCCTTGGGGGTACTGGCGTTCTGATGCAGCCAGGCCTCGTAGTCCATGTCTTCGAGCATTTCCCGAATCGCGCCGATCGGGTTGTCGCCGTGGGAGCGCTGATGCACGCCCTCCATCCAGTGCACAAACCGGCGCAGGCGTTCGAGCGCCTTGTCGTTGAGCTGACTCTCCAGCCCAAGTTCATTCACCGCGCTGAACAGCCCGATATGCCGCTCGGTGGCGTAACGCCCGAGGGCTTCCAGGGTACTGGTGCCGATCTGCCGGCGCGGGGTGTTGATCACCCGCAAAAAGGCGTTGTCGTCGTCCGGGTTTACCAGCAGGCGTAAATACGCCATCACATCCTTGATTTCGGTTTTGGAGAAGAAGGACGAGCCGCCGCTGATTTTGTAGGGAATCTGGTGTTGCTGCAGTTTGATTTCCAGCAGCCGGGCCTGGTGGTTGCCCCGGTACAGTACCGCGTAGTCGCGGAACTTGCGCTGGTAGCGCAGCCGGCTGGTGAGAATTTCCGTGGCCACCCGCTCGGCCTCCGCCTCTTCATTGGCGCAGCGGATCACCCGGATCGGGTCGCCCAGGCCCATTTCACTCCACAATGCCTTGTCGAATTCGTGGGGGTTGTGGGCAATCAGGTGGTTGGCCACTTTCAGAATGCGGCTGGTGGAGCGGTAGTTCTGCTCCAGCTTGATCACATTCAGGGCCGGGAAGTCCTGCTTGAGCAGGCTCATGTTCTCCGGCCGGGCGCCGCGCCAGGCGTAGATCGACTGGTCGTCATCCCCCACCACGGTGAGCGAGCCGCGCACGCCCACGATCAGCTTGACCAGCAGGTACTGGCTGGAGTTGGTGTCCTGGTACTCGTCCACCAGCAGGTAGCGGATTTTGCGCTGCCAGCGGGCGAGAATGTCCGGATGGTCCTGGAACAGGCGTACTGGAATCAGGATCAGGTCGTCGAAATCCACGGCGTTGTAGGCCTTGAGAGCCTGGTTGTAGCGCTCGTACACCCGGGCGATGGTCTGCTCGCCCGGGCTCTGGGCCATGGCCAATACCTCGGCCGGATCGGTCAGGTCGTTCTTCCAGTTGGAAATCTGATGCTGAACCCGGTTCAGGTGGTCGCTGTCCAGCTCGCCGTCTTTGAGCAACAGCTCCTTGAGCAGGGCCCGGGCATCTTCGGCGTCAAATATCGAAAATCCGGGTTTGAAGCCCAGGGCTTTATACTCCCGACGTATGATATTCAGGCCCAGATTGTGAAAGGTCGAGACCGTCAGCCCCTTGGCGGCGCTGCCTTTGACCAGCGAGCTGACCCGCTCCTTCATCTCCCGGGCGGCCTTGTTGGTAAAGGTCAGGGCGGCGATATGGCGAGCCGGCAGGTCGCACTGCTCGATCAGATAGGCAATCTTGCGGGTGATCACACTGGTTTTGCCACTGCCCGCCCCGGCCAGCACCAGGCAGGGGCCATCAATATAGTGTACGGCTTCTCGCTGACGGGGATTGAGCTTGGGCACAGTACCTCACCAATTCAGTGCGTGGCGTCATCAGGCGTGGCTGACACAGGGGGCCGGCATTGTAGCAGGGCGCCAAGGGCACGCAAGCACCCGCACAGACGCACGTGTCACTGCCCGACCAGCGGCCATTGGCACCCCGCGAAAGTGGTTTATTATGGGGTATAGGTGGTGTAAAGTCCTCAACTGGCGCGGATTTCTTCATGCTGTGTGGTCCGTCAAGGTAGATGAGTATTGGGTCATAAACAACGAGAACCGGATCGCCTCGTGCGGCCGGGTCGGCGGCGTCAAGGTTGAGCGCACTGAAGCCCTGCGATGCCCCCAACGATACCAAAGGAACCATGGAATCGGGCAATGGACAGAATCGTAAAGATCCTCTTTATTGACGGCGAGGAAGGCGAGTACCTGTTGCTGGCCGACCTGTTGTCAAAGATTCACCACACCGACTATCAGCTGGTCTGGCACGACCGGCTGGATGGCGCTTTGCCCGCCATTTTTGGCGATGACTACGACCTGGTGCTGCTGGACTATTACTGGGGTAGTGGCCATACCGCTCAGGACCTGCTGACCGCCGCCAAAACCCAGGCATGCACCACCCCGATCGTGGTCATGACCAGCGAGATGGAAACTGAGGTGGACCGGGAAGCCATTCGCGCCGGCGCCGCCGACTACCTGATCAAGGGCCATATCGATACCCAGCTGCTCGAGCGCACCCTGCGCTATGCCATCGAGCGTAAGCGCACCGAGCAACACCTGAGTCGCCTGGCGCACTACGACACCCTCACCGACATCCCCAACCGCATTCTCTTTCGCGACCGGCTCGAACACGCCATCCGCCTGGCGGACCGGGATCAGGGCCAGTTCGCACTGATGTTCATAGACCTTAACGGCTTCAAACAGGTGAATGACAGCTTCGGCCACGACACCGGCGACACCATGATCCGGGTGTGCGCGGACCGCCTCAAGGAATGCATGCGCCGCAGCGACTCGGTTGCCCGCATGGGCGGCGATGAATTTACCTTGTTGCTGGAAAACACCGATAATGGCGCCAACATCGCCCATATCGCCGAGAAAATCATCGAACGTATCGGTGCACCCTATCATATCGGCGGCTACGAAATGCGCATCGGCTGCAGCATCGGCATCGCGGTCTACCCGGACGCCGGCCGCGATGCCGAAAGTCTGCTCAAGAACGCCGATATGGCGATGTATCAGGCCAAGCAACAGGACGACAGTAGCTACCGCTTTTTTACCGAGGCCATGAACAAGGCCGTGCGCCTGCAACTGCGAATGGAGTCCGACCTGCGGGCCGCCCTGCGTCTGAATCAGCTCAGCCTGGAATACCAACCCCGCATCGACCTCAATACCGGGGACATTGTCGCCATGGAGGCACTGCTGCGCTGGCAGCACCCGGAGCGCGGCCTGCTCGATGCCAAAGAATTCATCAGTGTTGCCGAAGATACCGGCCTGATCAACGACATTGGCTACTGGATTGTGGAGTGCGCCTGCCAGGACCTGCGCCTGCTGCAGCGCGAGTGTCACTTGGAATTGCGTATGGCGGTCAATCTGTCAGTGCGCCAGTTCCGGGATGAACAGTTGGTGCACCGGCTGGCGGGGACCCTGAATGAGCTCGATGTGCCCGGCCGGAATCTGGAGTTTGAGCTCACCGAAGCCAGCCTGATGGACAACCTCGATCTGGTCAGCCTGTGCATGCGGCCACTATCGCACCTGGGCCTGGAATTCTCCCTGGACCAGTTTGGCAGTGGTAGCTGCTCCTTCCTGCACCTGCAGCGCCTGCCCATCCGCGCGGTTAAAATTGATTCCCGGTTTTTGGCCGCTCTGAACCACAGCGTGGACGACCAACGCCTGGTCACCGCCATGATCAACCTCGCACATAATCTGGGCAAAGTGGTGATCGCCGAAAGCGTGGAAACCCAGGAACAGAGAGATTGGCTGCAGGCCGCCGGCTGCGACCAGATGCAGGGCTATCTGTTCTGCGCCCCCCAACCGGTGGACAAGGTGTGTCGCACCATCAAGCAATGGCACAGTATCGCCTGAACCCCCAGTAACCACTGACAAGGATATCCCGGCGCGCTACACTGGGGTTTTCCCCAGCATGATCGAGTGCCCCTATGATTAACGACTTTGCCCAGAAATTCTTTCAGGAAATTGACCGCAAATTGCCGGGCTTGCAGGACATGCTTCCCAAGCAGGAAATCAAAGCCGCCGTACAGTCCGCGCTCGGCAAAATGGATCTGGTCACCCGAGAAGAGTTCGACGCCCAAACCGCCGTACTCCAGCGCACCCGCGAGCGTCTGGAACAACTGGAAAAACAACTCGCCGAGCTGGAAAATTCCTCCCGTAGGTAGGATCGGTCCGATGCTTTGGAATGAAGCGTAATCCAACAATCCCGCCAAACTCCGCCACCGGGGATCCAGGGCGTGCTCGCTCCGAAACCCGGAGATTCTCCGATCTAAGCTCCCATTAACACTGTGATTCACTCCCGCCTTTATGACAATTCGGCGGTGCTGCATACGTATTCATATTGCCACCGTCATGAATCCGTCTCTAGACTTCCTCCAAACATCAGTTGATGTAAATACGTAAACAACGCCGAATGTGAAGTCTCTGATAGTCGCGTTCCCAAAGAACGCCACTCCCTCCAAACGCGGTATCGGCGCCGGGCTTGCAACCCATTTCAAATAATAAACCGATGCGGTATCGCCCACTCCCGGGCAAACGGTTCTGACCCTGTGGGCAAGATGCCAACACGTTTTTCAGTCAGACACGGACGAAAAATTCACACTAACGATAATGATTTTTTACCGTCAAAAACGGAAAGACTTTTATGTTCAGCATCCATAGACTTGTGATAAACAAGGTGATGGCGCTCGGTATTGGCGCTCTGCTTTTCGGCAGCTTTCACCCCGCACTCGCCCAGGAGTGGTCCGACGCCTATTTTCGCGGCACGCCCAATGACTGGGGGCTCACCCCCATGACCTACAATCCGGACAGCGGCCACTGGGAAACCACCCAGACCTTCGACGATGACAATCCCCGCTTCAAAATCAGCCGTTACGACAACTGGAGCCAAGCCTACCCGGCCGAGGACTATCCGATCGTCGATGGCGCGGGCACCTACGATATCGCGTTCGACGATACCGATCATTCCATTGAGGTCAGCATTGCCGACACCACGTCCGACGATACCAGCTCCGAAAATACCCGACTCTGTTTCGACAATGCCCAGGGATACAGCGAACCGCATCTGTACTACTGGAATGCATCCCCTGCCGATGCGCTGAACGAGGGCACCGATTGGCCTGGTCTGGCAATGAACAAAGAGAAGGGCTTTTATTGTGTCGACCTTGTCAATCGATTGAACAGCAATCAGTTGCCAGACTCTCTCAACGTTATTTTCAACGATAACGGTGCGGCACAAACCGCCGACCTGCTGTTTGACGGAGCGCCCTGCTTCGCCGGCGATCAATGGCAGAGCCTTACCGATTGTGGACTTGATGAGCATCCGGACGACGCCCCGCCGCCCATCGGGCAAACCCCCGATGATCTTGATCAACGCCCCACGCTGAACGAGCCCCACGCCCTGCCAGTGGAAGGTAATGTGTCCGAGGGCAATTATCGTTTTGAGATCGCCTACCCCGGATTGATCGATCAGTTTGCCTCGCCGGTGATGACCCTGCCCGACCCGGTCAGTGGCCTGATGATGGTGGTCGACAAGTCCGGGCAGGTCTACGCTTTTCCCGACGATCCCGAGGTAGCGCCCGATCAGGTTCGCTCTCTGATCGACATTGAAGATCAGGTCAAGAATTATCACGAACAGGGTCTGCTCAGCATGGCTCTGGATCCGGATTACGCCAGCAACGGTTTTATCTACCTGTATTACATTCAGGGCGCCGACGATAACGAACGTACCCCCGACGGTCAGTACGGCGATGCCGTGCTTGAGCGCTGGACCATCGACAATCCAGCCAACCCCGCTGCCGTGCTGGATGACTCCGCCCGGGAACTACTGCGCGTTGAACAACCCGGTCCAGATCACAAGGGCGGCATGATGCAGTTTCATCCCGAAGAAGGCTATCTGTATTTGGGCATCGGCGACGGCGCTTACGGACATAGCGCCACCACCTCGTTCGACGAAGATCCGCGTACCAACAACAATGCTCAGGTCACCAGCAACCTGCTCGGCACGTTCATTCGGATCGAGCCATTGACCGAAGCTGAAAACGGAAAATACTATCGCGTACCCGATGACAATCCATTTGTGGATCAATCTGGTTACCGCCCGGAAATCTGGTCCTACGGGCACCGCAACCCCTGGCGTTGGGCGTTTGACACCGAAGCGCCCTACACCTTGTGGGAAACCGAAGTCGGCCAATCCGGTTACGAAGAGGTCAACCGTGTGGAACCCGGAAAGAATTACGGCTGGCCGGTGTGCGAAGGGTTGAACAACCGGGGCGAACTCGGGGGCGACCCACTCAAAGACTGCACCACGGCTTTTGAACCGCCCATCGAAGGGTACGAGCACCCAACCGGTTACTCCATCATTGGTGGTCTGGTTTATCGGGGCAACCAGTTGCCGGGCCTCAATGGACGCTTTGTGTTCGGTGACTACGTCACCAAGAAAATCTGGGCCGTGGCCGAGGGCGAAGAGAAAACCGTGGTCAGCGACGCCTTCCCGGAAAACATCGCCTCCTTCGGCACCGACCTGTCCGGCGACGAATTGTTGGTATCCACCTACGGTGTCGAGTTCGGAGGCAACTCCACCATCTACCGCCTGGTGGACGATGACGCTGACAGCGCCGCCTTGCCGGACACCTTATCAGCCACCGGGTTGTTTCAGAGTCTTTCGCCCCTGGTACCGGAAAGTGGCGTCATCCCCTATAAGGTCAACACCGAAGGCTGGTTCGACGGCGCGACGGTACAACACTTCTTACACATCCCCAACGACGAAACCATCGCCTTTGCCGACACCGAACAGTGGGATCTGCCCACCGGTTCGGTGCTGATCAAACATAAATGCATCACCGACGCTGATGGCGAAGAACGTCCCTTTACCACGGAAATTCTCTTCCGCCAGGCGAACGGAACCTGGCAGGCGGTGAATTACCACTGGAACGCCGAGGGCACTGAGGCCACACGAGTGACCGAAACCCTGACCCTCGACAATACCGATGCCGAAGGACGCACCCGCACGGTACGATCCTCGGCCGATTGCGGCTCCTGTCATGTGGGCAATGGCAGTCGCGAACCCCTGGCGTTGCACTCCCGCCAGTTAAACCGTTCGTTCAGTGAGCAAGGTGAGAACCAGTTGGATATTTTCAACCGGATCGGGCTGTTCGATACCAACATTGGTGCCGCCGAGCAGTACACCGCCTTTGCGTCTCTGGAAGACGAGAACACATCGCTTGAGGCGCGTGCCAGAGCCTATCTGGATACCAACTGCGCGCACTGCCACAACAGCGATTTCATGAACCTGCGCTACGACCAGCCGCTGGAGGACATGCGCCTGCTCAACGTTCAAACCACCGGCGGCAAATACCGGATCAAACCCTTTGATCACGGCGAAAGCCTGATTCATCTCTATCAGGTCACCGACGGCAACCGTATGCCCAAAGGCACCCGTTACACCAACCCCGCGGCAGACACCCTGTTCGCCGAATGGATCGACGCCGTCGACGCTCAACCGACCGATTTGCGCCTGCTTGGCGACACCCGGGTCAACCCGGATGATACGTTTACGCTCAGCGTCGAGGCACGCTACGACAATGGCTTCACCGCACCGGTGTCGAGCATCGACAGCGTCAATAGCAGTGACGAATCGGTGCTTTCGGTAGAAGCCATCGAAGGCAACCAGGTCACCCTTAACGCCCTCAGCGCCGGTGCCGCCAACGTCACCCTCAGCAGCAACGGGCAATCGACCAGTCTGGAGATCGAGGTGGTGTCTATCGACACCTCCCTGACCGGGCTGGCCATCTCCCCGGAGACCACCGCACTCACCGATCAGCAACAACTGGTGGCCTACGGTCTGGGTCCCAACAACACCAAAATTCATGTTCATTCGGAGGTTCAATGGCAAGTGATCAGCGGCGGCGACGTCGTGTCGGTATCGGACACCGGCCTGGTGCAACGTCTGGCCCCGGGTGAGGCCACCGTGCGCGCCACTCTGGACGAATTCAGTGCGCAAACCACCCTCACCGAGGCGGACGCCGCCCTGTCCCTGCGCTACGACAACCCTGACGACTGGGACGCCGTCAACATCTACCTTTGGACCAGCGGTGCGGGAGAAGACCAACCGCTGCACGACTGGCCCGGTGAGCCGATGGACGGACCGGATGACAGCGGTTGGTGGGTCTACCATCAAGATCCGGACGCCCTGCCCGAGGGGCAGCTGAACGTGATTTTCAACAACGGCGCCGGCGCCCAGACCGATGACCTCAACGACATCCAGGAATCCGCCAGCTACAGCGACGGCCAATGGGAACCCTGGAATGCCCACGGCGACACCGGCGGCGAAACCTATCGCCTGTCGGTAATTGGTGGCAGCACCGAGAACGCCGAGCGCGATTTCACCCCCGGCACGGTGGTTTCCATCGCCGCCCACGAGGCGCCTCTCGGGACCGAGTTTTCCGGGTGGCAGGGCGAAGGCCGCGCCTATGTAGTCGGCAACCCCGCCGCGGCCACTATCGAGCTGGTGATGCCCGCTCACAACGTCTCGATCCAGGCGCTGTTTGCCGGCCAGGAAGACGACTATCAAGCCGGCCGGGATTTCTATGGCCAACACTGCCAGAGCTGTCATGGCGACAACGGTGAAGGCGGCGTGGCCGGTGCCATCAATGCCCTGGACGACACCTGGAACCAGAATCTTCTGGCCAGCTACATCGCCGACTTTATGCCCATGGACAATCCCGGCGCCTGCGACGGCGAACAGAGCGGTGACTGCGCCTTCGAAATCGCCCGCCTGGTGCTCGCCGACGCCTGGCAGCCCTCTCTGTGCACCGACGGCAACTGCGGCGAGGGCACTCTGGATAGCCGAAACCTGCGCCTGCTCACCAAAGAGGAATACCTCAACAGCGTGCGCGATGTGTTCAATATCAACTTCTCGGCGGCGCTGATGGATACCGTCCCCGCCGATGGTCGCTACCGCAATTTCACCACCGCCTCCTATCTCTCGGCGGGCTACGACCGCACCCTGGGCTATCAATTGGTGGCCAGTGAGATCGCCGAGCAGGCGATCACCCGCTACACCTTTATGGGACTGGCCGAACAGTGTGACGACGCTGCCTGCGCCGTCGAGGCGTTCGGCAAGCGACTGTTCCGTCGTCCGCTGACCCAGACCGAAGTGGACAACTACGCCGCCCTTTACGACAACGACGACGGCGGTCGTCGGGCCCTGCAGGCGCTGTTGATGTCACCGCACTTCATGTACCGCTCCGAGCTGGGCGAGCTGGACGGTGAAACCGGCCTCTTTGCATTGGATGCCTACGAAACGGTGACCTCTCTGGCCTACATTTTCTGGGCCACCACTCCGGATGACACCTTACTCGCCATGGCCGCGGATGAGGACTTCAGCCGGTCCGAGGCGGTCAATCACGTACTGAGTGATCCGCGCTCGGAGCGCGGCCTGCGCCGCTTTATCAGCGGCTGGCTGATCAACAATCAGTACGGCTTCCCGGGCATCGACAACCCGGATCTGGTCGAAGCGCTGAAAGAGGAAACCGTGCGCTTTGTACTCGCCAACATTGAGTCCAACGCCCCCTACGCCGAACTGCTGCTCGCGCCCTACACCCAGGCCAATGATCTGGTGGCCGAGCACTACGGTCTTCCGGACACCACCAGCGGCGGCTGGTCCGAGCGCGCCTACGACGGCTCGGATCCTCGCCTGGGTGCTGGCCTGCTCGGCCACGCCAGCTTCCTGGCCTCGCGCACTAACACCGTCAATCCCTCGCCCATCAAGCGCGGCGTCTATGTGCGGGAAAGTCTGATGTGCCAGGAGTTTCCGCCACCGGCCGCGGCGGACTTCAACGTCGAATTTGAAGACTCCGACAGCAACCGGGACGCCACCGAGCGGCACACCAACGACCCGGCCTGCGCCGCCTGCCACCAGTTTATCGATGGTGTGGGTTTTGGCTTTGAGCGGTTCGACAGCCAGGGCCTGTACCGGGCCATGGAGACCCTGGGCAACGGTGAGACCGAAGAGATCGACGCCTCCGGCTCCATCAAAAGCCTCTATTCGCCGGAGACGACTCTTGACCCGGACAGCGAGGCGGTAACCTACCACTCGATACCCGAGCTGGCCCAACTGATTGCCGAAAGCGGTCAGGGTGAGGCCTGTTTTGCCCGGCAGTTCTACCGCTACGTGGTGGGCCGGGAGGAGTCCGGCGATAGCGACGAGCTCAATATCCAGACTTTTAGTCAGGACCTGCGCAACGGCGGTGGCATGCGTGACATGCTGCGCGACCTGGTGCTGTCCGACAGTTTCATTCAGCGTCGATAAGAGGGAGTGACCACCATGAACACACTGACCAATCGATCGCGTCGCCGGTTTCTGATGTCCCTGGCCAAAGGCGGATTGTTGTTACCCTTTGCCAGCCAACTGTTCGGCCAGAAAGTCCTCGCCGCCTCGGGCTTGGCACAGCGGGTACTGTTTCTTTACTACCCCAACGGCGTGGTGCCTTACAACTGGCGCCCGACCCAGGGCGAGGGCAGTATCGCCGGCTCCCAGGAACTGAGCTTTGGCCTGGGACCACTTTCGCCCTGGCACCAGAACCTGACCGTGCTGCAAAATATGACCCTGGACATCGGTCAGGGCGCTGGCGCCCACTACAATGACATGCGCGGCATCCTCACCGGCAACAACCAGATCGGCACCGACAGTGCCAGCATCGACCACCTGATTGCCGAACAGCTCGGCGATGAAGGGGTCCTGAGCCTGGGTGTGCGTACCGGTCCTAAATCCGACATCATGATCTCCAAGCCTCGGGGTTACGCAACCACGCAAAGGCCTATCCCCAACAACGACCCGAAAGACGTCGCCGAGAAACTGGCACTGCGGGTGGGGGACGGCGGTGGCGGCGAACCGAACCCGCAACTGCAGGCCATGTACGACACCCTGCTGTCGGATTTTGACCAGTTGGAAGACGCCACCCTGTCCCAGGCGCGGCAGGATAAACTTACTCGCCACCGCGAAGCGCTGGTGCGCCTGAAAAACCTCGCGGGAACGCAACTGGGCGACTGCGCCCTCAGCACCGACAAACCCGCCGACCCCTACGCCATGGCGGAACAGCAATTGTCAGCAGATGAGTGGCAACAGTTTCCAACCCTGTGCCGGGCCCAGATCGACAATGTGGTGGGCGCCTTCTCCTGTGGCCTGCACCGGGTCGCCACCCTGCAACTGTCCAAGGGCGATGAAAACGGCAACCTGGTCAACTATTCCTTCGATGAGTGTTGGCAGATGGCCCAGCAGGCCATGGACCAGGGCATCAAGGCCACCGAGAACGGCGGCGAGGTCACCCCGATCACCCGTTGGTACAACGAGTTCTCCAGTCACAGCGCTTCCCACCGCCCGGGGGACGTGCCCCACACTGCCCAAGTACGTTGGTACCACTCCCTGCTGGCCTACACATTGGAACAACTGGATGCGGCCGGTTTGCTGAGCGATACCCTGGTGGTGATGTTCTCCGAAGTGGGCGACGGCTCCAAACACGGCGGCGGCGCTGGTGCGGTGACGCTCGCGGGCGGCGCCGGCGGGGCGCTGTCCATGGGCAGGGTGATCAACTGCGGCGACGGCATCAACAACGGCTACCGCCGCTTTGGCACCCACAACCTGTTCGGCGATGTGGCGCGGTTGATGGGTGTAAACAGTTTACCCGAGCCGCATTGGAGCGGTGGCGTGGTGTAACGCTCCAGTGTATCGCCACCCCAAAACGGAACCCGGTTCCTTTTTCAACGACGCTCGATAAGGTATATTTCTTCTCGAAATACACCCACCCACGCAAGGATTGCTCATGTCGCTCGCCGTTGTCTATTCACGCGCAAAACTCGGAGTCCAGGCTCCGCTGGTCACCGTCGAAGTTCATCTCTCCAACGGCCTGCCCGCCCTGAATATGGTGGGCCTGCCGGAAACCGCCGTGAAGGAAAGCAAGGACCGGGTGCGCAGTGCCATCCTCAACAGTCACCTGGAATTTCCCGCCCGGCGGATTACCGTCAACCTCGCGCCCGCCGATTTGCCCAAAGAAGGCGGACGGTTTGACTTGCCGATTGCCCTGGGCATTCTGGCCGCCTCCGGTCAAATTCCCGAAGACAGCCTGAGCGGTTGTGAATTTATGGGTGAGCTGGCCCTGTCCGGCGAGCTGCGCCCGGTCACCGGTGCCCTGCCTGCGGCGTTGGCCGCCAGCGATGCCAAACGGCATCTGGTGGTCGCCGCCGACAACGCCGAAGAGGCCGCGCTGTGTGATTCCACTGCCGTGTTCTCCGCAAAAAACCTGCTTTCAGTGTGCGCGCACCTGCATCAGCGGGAGCGCTTACCCCAGGCCGAAGGGCCGTTCGATGCCACCGACGAACCGACCCTGGATTTTGACCTCAGTGATGTCAAAGGCCAGGTACAGGCCAAACGGGCTCTTGAGGTCGCGGCCAGCGGCGGCCATAACCTGTTGATGTATGGGCCGCCGGGGACTGGCAAAACCATGCTCGCCAGTCGCCTGCCCGGCATACTGCCCCCGCTGGAAAATCGTGAGCGGTTGGATGTGGCGGCGGTGTATTCAGTAGCCCCCGGTGCCGGCAGTCACAGCAATCGGGTACGGCCTTTCCGGTCACCCCACCACACCGCCTCGGCCATTGCATTGGTGGGCGGCGGCTCCAATCCGCGCCCGGGGGAGATTTCTCTGGCCCACAGCGGCGTACTGTTTCTGGATGAGTTACCGGAATT
>NZ_DGMV01000036.1:40378-41029 GCF_002388575.1 Marinimicrobium sp. UBA4509 | reverse complement strand
TTTCTGGATGAGTTACCGGAATTTCACCGGCATGTATTGGAGGTGTTGCGCGAGCCATTGGAGAGTGGTGAGGTACGCATCTCTCGCGCAAAGGCCCAAGCGGTCTACCCGGCCCGCTTCCAGTTGGTTGCGGCCATGAACCCCTGCCCGTGCGGTTACCACGGTGCGGCCGAAGGCGACTGCACCTGCACGCCGGATCAGATTCGTCGCTACCGGGACAAAATTTCCGGTCCGCTATTGGATCGCATTGATATGCACGTACCGGTTCGGTTACTGAAACGCGGGGAGCTGCAGAGTAAAGGTGAAGGCGAGCGCAGTACCGTTGTGCGCGAACGGGTGATTGCCGCCCGGCAGCGGCAGCTGGACCGGCAGGGCAAAGCCAACCATCAGTTGAGTGTGCCTGAGCTGGAGCGGGTGTGTGCGCTGACGCCGGCCAATAAGAACCTGCTGGAGGATGCGATTGAAAAGCTCGGGTTATCGAGCCGGGCGTATCATCGCGTTTTGAAAGTGGCGCGGACGCTGGCTGACATGTCGGGGAGTGAGTCCCTGGAAACGGTGCATATCAGTGAGGCGTTGGGGTATCGGACGTTGGATCGGCGGAAGGGATGAAGCGTTGTGGCAACTTTGGGTTGGGTGACGGCGGATGCGGCC
>NZ_DGMV01000036.1:31910-40246 GCF_002388575.1 Marinimicrobium sp. UBA4509 | reverse complement strand
AGCCGAAGGCGCATCCGCCGTAAGTACCCGCAAACCTACCCCCGAAAGAAATCCACCGGCAACCCCTTCACATCGGTCTGATAAATTAACAGGTTTCCCGCCTCGGGCTCTCGGGCCAACTGCGCTTCGGACAGATTTTCCCGCGCGGTGGTAATACACAACCAGGACAGATCCGGACCACCAAAAGCCACACAGGTGGGCTGACTGACCGGAACCTCCAGCTCCAACAACACCTCGCCCTCGGGGGAGTAACACACCACTTGGCCGCCACCGAACAGGGCATTCCAGACATTGCCCTCGGCATCTACACAACTGCCGTCATGACCAGTGCCCTCAGGGGCCAGGGCAAACACCCGTCGGTTGCTGAAACTGCCACTGTGGGCGTCGAAGTCATAGGCGTAATAGACCCCCCGGGCGGAATCAGACAGATAAGCGGTGCGACTGTCCGGGCTCCAGCACAAACCATTGCTGATGCCCAGGCCGCGTAAATGCGGCTGCACATCGCCGTCAGCCGTCCAGCAGTAGAGCGCGGCGCCATCCTCATCCGCCAGCGGGTCCCCGGCTTCCACCATGGTGCCGGCCCAGAAGCGGCCCTGCCGGTCAACCTTGCCATCGTTGAACCGATTGCCCGGTTTGTGCGCTTCGGGGTGGGCCAACCAGTGACAGTCGCCGGTTTCTGGCGTGTACAGAGCAAAGCCCTTGTCAAAGCTGGCGATCAGGGTCTGGGGGGCTTGTGAGATAGCTTGCGAAGGCGCCACAAACCCGAAGGCGGTGAGCCGTTCGGGTGTGGACCACTCGGTCAGGGAGTCCGAGTCGGGGTGATAGCGGTAAAGACGACAACCGAAGATATCGGTCCACCAGAGGGATTGCTGGTCGGGGTGCCAGAGCACCCCTTCTCCCAGAACATTCCCGACTGGCAGGCTTTTAACACACTCGGGCTGCCGCACGATTTACCACCAGACGCTGTACAGCGCGACCAGGATCAGAACCACACCGATGCTCAACACATTGAAGCTGGTACGGGTGCTGAAATCGATGTTGTCCAGGTGAATGGCATTGCTCTGCTCTTTGGCACCGCTGATCAGGGTAATCACGACGGCCAGCACCACACAGGCAATAAACACGATACCCACCCGATCAATAAACGGCAGGCCGGGCATGAACTTCCAGAACAGCGCGGAGAGCACGACCGAGGCAATGGCCGCGACCAGTGCTGACGTCGCGGTTGCGCGCTTCCAGAAAAAGCCCAGCAGGAAGATCGTGACGATACCCGGAGTGAAGAAACCGGTGAATTCCTGAATAAACTGGAACGCCTGGGGGAAGTTACCCAGCAGCGGGCGGGCGATGATCACGGCAATCAACATCGCCAGGCAGGCGACGGAGCGGCCAATAATGACCTTTTTATGCTCGGTGGCATTCTGGTTGATCATCTTGCTGTAGATGTCCATCGTGAAGATGGTGGAAATACTGTTCACCATGGAACCCAGGGACGAGGCAATCGCGGCCACCAGGGCGGCGAAGGTGATGCCGAGCAGGCCTTGCGGTACCAGCTTCATCATTTCCGGGTACGCCTGGTCCGGCTGGGCCAGATCCGGCTTGAGCATGGCCGCGGCCATACCGGGCAGCACCACAATCAGTGGCATCAGGATTTTCAGGTAGGCGGCAAAGGCGATGCCCTTCTGCGCTTCGGCCAGGCTCTTGGCAGCCAGGGTGCGCTGGGTGATGTACTGGTTAAAGCCCCAGTAAGACAGGTTCATGATCCACAGGCCACCGACCAGCACGGAAATGCCCGGCAGGCTGATGTAGTGCTCGTTGCTCGGGTCCAGAATCATGTCGAACTTCTCGGGAATCTCCGCCAGCATGATGGAGAAGCCCTGGAAAGCACCGGAACCGCCGGCATTTTCGGCGATCTGGTCCAGCGCCAGGAAGGACACCATCAGGCCACCGATGATCAGCAGCACCACCTGGATGATGTCGGTCAGCGCGACCGCCTTGAGGCCACCGTAGATGGAGTAACCGATGGAGAACACCGCCAGGAAGCTCAGGCCATAGACCAGGTCCAGCCCGGTGATAGCATTGATCGCCAGAGCACCCAACCACAGAATGGAGGTCAGGTTCACAAAGGTATAGAGGGCAAGCCAGAAAATCGCCATGACCGTGCGCACCCGGCTGTCATAGCGCTGCTCCAGAAACTGGGGCATGGTGCTGATGCCTTTCTCCAGGAAGATCGGCAGGAAGTACTTACCGATGATCAGCAGGGTGATGGCTGCCATCCACTCGTAGGAGGCGATGCCCAGGCCGATGGCGAAGCCGGAGCCGGACATACCGATGATCTGCTCGGCGGAAATGTTCGCCGCAATCAGCGAGGCGCCGATGGCCCACCAAGGCAAGGATTTACCCGCCAGAAAGTAGTCCGTGGAGTTTTTTTCGTGGCCGGCTTTTTCCCGGGAAACCCACCAGGCAATGCCGACCAGCAGCACGCAGTAAACGGCAAAGGTGGTTATATCAAGTGGTGACAAGCTCATGTTGCACTCCATATTATGTGATTATTGTCCGGCGGGTGCGGTGTGGACGCCCCTACGCCCGCTTCGCCGCCCTGCGTTCTATTGGGAGGTACGCCGAAGAGTATTGCCGATGAATGCACGGATTCCGCCGGAATTTTTCGAGCGGCTATTATGCGGATAATCCGCATCGACTGCGAGTGCCGATGTAGGGATTTCAGGGGGAAAAGTGGGAATTGGGTGTGTTTACGGCGGATACCACGGCAGCTCGCGTAGGGCGGATAAGCCGAAGGCGCATCCGCCGCGTACTCAGCTACAACCGCCCACCATCGATCACGAACTTCTGACCGGTGATCATCCGGGCGTCGTCCGAGGCGAGAAACAGCGTCAAGTTGGCGACATCTTCCGGCAGAATCCGCTCCTTCAGGCACACCTGATCCATCCACCAGGCTTCCGCCTCCGGCGTGAGCCACTTGTTGAGCTGGCGCTCGGTGATCACCCAGCCGGGCACAATCGCGTTCACCCGGATCTTGTCCGAGCCGAAATCCCGGGCCAGGGACTTGGTCAGCCCCAGCAGGGCCGCCTTGGCGGTGTTGTAACTGGGCAGCTTACTCGGCCCGAACAGGGCGTTGATGGAACTGAAGTTGATGATCACCCCGCCGCCCTGCCGGGCCATCAGGGGCTGAATCGTCTGGGCGGCGAAAAACGCCGGGTGCAGGTTGACCGCCAGACTGTTGTACCAGGCCTGCTCAGACAGATAACGGGGGTCGTAGCGCTGATCATTGGCGACGTTGTTCACCAGTACGGTGAAGTCGCCACACTGATCCGCGAGGGCGCGAATGGCGGCGCGCAGCTCGTCGATTCGGGTGACATCGCAGCGGCGGAATACCACCTGGGCGTCGTGTCCGGCACGCACCCGCTCGGCCAGCTCATTCCCCGCCTCTTCATTGAGGTCGACGAAGGCGACATTGCTGCCCTGGGCGGCAAAGGCCTCGACCAGGCAAGCGCCTATTCCGGTCGCCCCGCCGGTAATGAATACCGAGCGGTGAGCAAGACTGGCATAGCGGGTGTATTCAGTCATTAATGCGATTCCCGGTCCACCTGGTCGCCGCTGGCGCCCCTCAAAAAGTCCAGATCGACGCCCTGATCGGCCTGGAGCACGGTATCAATATATAACTTGGCATAGCCGCGAGTGTATTCTGACTCCGGCCGACTATCCTGCCATTCGGCCAGCCGTTGCGCCAGCTCGGCGTCGCTGATCCTGAGCGATAGACTACGGTTTTTGCCACTGAATGCAATCTCATCGCCATTGCGCACCAGCGCCAGGGGGCCGCCGGCACTGGATTCGGGCGCAACGTGGAGAATCACCGAGCCGAACGCGGTTCCGCTCATACGCGCATCCGAGATACGCAGCATGTCCCGCACGCCCTTTTCGAGCAGTTTTTTCGGTAGGGCCATATTGCCCACTTCCGGCATGCCGGGGTAGCCCTTGGGGCCACACCCCTTGAGTACCAGTACCGAGTGTTCGTCCACGTCCAGATCCGGGTCGTCGATGCGCGCCTTGTAGTCCTCGATGCTCTCGAACACCACAGCCCGCCCGGTGTGTTCCAACAGCGCGGGAGTCGCCGCGTTGGGCTTGATGATGGCCCCCTTGGGGCACAGGTTGCCCTTGAGCACCCAGATGCCAGAATCCGGATTGACCGGATTGTCCAGCTTTCGAATGATGTCGTCATTGTAACATTGCGCGTCAGCAATCTGGTCCCCCAGAGCGGCACCCGAGACGGTCACGTTGGTTGTGTGCAACCTGTCCTTGATACGCGCCATGACGGCAGGCAGGCCACCGGCGTAGTGGAAATCTTCCATCAGGAAACGCCCCGAGGGCATCAGGTCCACCAGCAGTGGAATGTCCCGGCTGAGCCGGTCGAAATCATCCAGTGCCAGCTCGATCCCCAGCCGCCCGGCAATGGCCAGCAGATGCACCACCACGTTGGTGGACCCGCCAATGGCGGCATTGACCACAATCGCGTTTTCCAGCGCTTCCCGGGTCAGGATGTCGGCGAGGCGGACATCCTGCTTGACCAGCTCGACAATGCGCCGCCCGGTAAGGTGCGCCAGCGCCTGACGGCGGGCATCCACAGCGGGAAGCGTACCGTTCAAGGGCAGGCTCAGCCCCATGGCCTCGGTCAGGCTGGACACGGTGGAGGCGGTGCCCATGGTCATGCATACGCCCCGGCTGCGGGACATGCCGCTTTCGGCGGCGATGAAATCATCAATGCTCATCAGCCCGGCGCGTACCGCCTCGGAGTACTTCCAGACATCGGTGCCCGAGCCAATGTCCTGGCCGCGGAATTTGCCGTTGAGCATGGGGCCGGAGGACACCACCATGGTCGGGAGATTGACACTGGCGGCGCCCATGATCTGGGCCGGGGTGGTTTTATCGCAGCCCCCGAGCAGCACCACCCCATCAATGGGGTTGCCGCGAATGGACTCTTCCACTTCCATGGCCAGCAGGTTGCGGAACAGCATGGCGGTCGGGCGCATCTGGGTTTCCCCCAGGCTCATGGCGGGAAACTCCAGCGGCAGTCCGCCCGCTTCCCAGACGCCCCGTTTGACGTACTCGGCCAGTTCCCGCAGGCCCGTATTGCAGGGGGTGAGCTCCGACCAGGTGTTGCAAATGCCAATCACCGGCCGACCGTCGAACACATGATCCGGCAACCCCTGATTTTTCATCCAGGAACGGTGGATAAAGCCATCCTTATCCAGTTTGCCGTAACTCTGTGTGCTGCGCCGAGGCTTGCCCGGCGTGTCGGAATCAGACATGGGGAGGGGTTCCTGCAGCCATGAAAATCAGGCGGTTTCGGTGCGACGAGCCGCAATCGCGGCGTCGATCAGTTGAAGCGCTTCCTCCAACAAGGCTACGGCGGCCTTGCCCGCGCCCTCCACATCACCGCGCGCAATCGCCTCGTACACCGTCCGGTGGTCGGCTTCGCTGGCCACGGTAACGCCTTTCATCTGGTTGGTGGAGGCAATACTGACCCGCAGCGCGGTCTGAATGAAATTGCGCAGTTGGATGAAGAAGCGGTTTTCGCTGGCCAGCAGAATGGCCGAGTGGAAGGCAATGTCCGCCTCCAGAGGGTCATCATGGCCCCGCTCGGCGGCTTCCATGCGCAAGAGCGCTTTTTCGATATCGGCAATCCGCTCCCGGCTCTGCTTCCGGGCGGCGAGAATGGCCGCTTCGGGCTCGATGCCGATGCGCAGCTCAGTGAACTCGCGCAGCAGCGACAGGGAGGGGCGGCTGCTCAGGGTCCACTCCAGAACGTCCTCATCAAACATGTTCCAGCGATGGTTGGGTTGCACCCGAATGCCCTGGCGGGGCCGGGAAGAAATCAGCCCCTTGGCGGTGAGCATTTTCACCGCTTCACGCACTACGCTGCGACTGATATCAAACTGCTCGCACAAGTCCGCCTCGGTGGGCAGGGGATCATTGACACTGTACTCCCCGCGCACAATGGCTGCGCCCAGTTGGTAGGTCACCTGATGGGTCAGGTTGCGGCCGCCCTCTAGTCTGCTCATTACCTTGCTCGCTGTGGTTGGAAAGCCGGATATACGCGCCGACGCGCCTTACCGACCATAAATGCTATTTATCTTACAGCAAAGCCGACAGGGCTTACGCCCCTTTTTTGGCAGACAGGCTCCGGCGCAGCGCGGTAATCACCGGGACCACTTCCGGGCGCACCTGGCGCCAGAGATAGAAGGACTCCGCCGCCTGTCCCACCAGCATGCCCAGGCCATCGGTCAGTCGGGCAGCGCCGTGGGCTTCGGCCCACTGCAGAAACAGTGTCGGTTCGGCGGCGTACATCATGTCGTAACAGGCAGCACCTTCGGCCAGCAGCTCCTCGGGCAGGGGCGGCAGTTCGCCGCCGAAGCCGGCGGAGGTGCCATTGATCACCAGGTCAAACTGACGTCCGCTCAAGGCCTCGTACCCCAACGGTTCAATCACGCCCAGGTCGGCAAACCCTTTGGCCAGTTGCTCGGCCTTGTGCACGGTGCGGTTGGCGATGGTCAGTGAGCCGGGCTCCTGCTCCATCAGCGGTTGAAGTACGCCGCGCACCGCCCCCCCGGCACCCAGGATCAGCAGCCGCTTGCCGGCAATCTCCCAGCCGAGGTTGTGCATGTCGTTTACCATGCCGATCCCATCGGTGGTGTCGCCCAGCAGGGTACCGTCCGCTCGCTTTACCAGGGTGTTCACCGCACCGGCGCGGCGGGCACGCGGTGTCAGGCGGGCCGCATAACCATAGGCGGCCAGTTTGTCCGGGGCAGTGATGTTCAGGCCTTTGCCGCCACTGGCGAAAAACGCATCGGCGGCCTGCTCGAAGTCTTTTTCGGCCACCTGTTGTTTGGTGTAGGCGATATCTTCCCCGGTCTGCTCGGCAAACTGACGGTGGATATAGGGGGACTTACTCTGGGCGATGGGATCGCCGAATACGGCGTAAGCGTCTGTCATACAACCTTCCAGCTCTTGTTATTCGATCCAGTCTCTGGCCTGCAGATAGTGCTCAGTGAGCGCCGCTTCGGCGCTGCCCGGCTCCGGTTGCCAGTCGTAATCCCAGCGCACCAGGGGCGGCAGAGACATCAATATCGACTCCGTGCGCCCCCCAGTCTGCAGACCAAAGAGGGTGCCGCGATCATACACCAAATTGAATTCGACATAACGCCCTCGCCGGTAAAGCTGGAAGTTGCGCTCGCGTTCGCCGTATTCGGTGTCCTTGCGCCGGGCGAGGATCGGGCGGTAGGCGGGCAGGTAGCTGTCGCCCACGGCGCGCATCACCGCGAAGCTGCGCTCGAAGCCCAGTTCGTTGAAGTCGTCGAAGAAAAGGCCGCCAACGCCCCGGGGTTCGTCGCGATGTTTCAGGAAAAAGTAGTCATCGCACCATTTCTTGAAAAACGGATAGAGATTGTCGCCGTGGGGGTCCAGGGCGTCTTTGGCGGTGCGGTGCCAGTGACGGCAGTCGTCGTCGCTGCCGTAGTAGGGGGTCAGGTCGTAGCCGCCCCCAAACCACCAGACGGGTTCGGCGCCGGGTTTTTCGGCGATGAAGAAGCGCACGTTGGCGTGGCTGGTGGGGGCGTAAGGGTTGTTAGGGTGGATGACCAGGGAGACACCCATGGCTTCGAAGGAGCGCCCGGCCAGTTCGGGCCGGTGGGCGGTCGCCGAGGCGGGCATCTGGTCGCCAAAGACGTGGGAGAAGTTGACGCCGCCTTTTTCGATGGCGTTGCCTTCGGTCAGCACCCGGGAGCGGCCACCCCCGCCCTGTTCGCGCTGCCATTCGTCCTGTAGGAATCGGGCACCGCCGTCTTCGGTTTCCAGCTCGGCGCAGATGCGGTCCTGGAGTCCGAGCAGGTAGTCTTTGACGGCCTGTTTGTCGGGGGCGTTTTCGGTGGGCATGGTGAGTCTCGCGCTGTCGATTGAGGGCGTATTGTACGCGCCCGAACCCACCGAGGCGAAATTCATGGCCAGAGTGATCTAAACTGGGTTATGGTCAGAATGATTATGACGTCCCGCTGAGACAAAGCGTTTTAGTATCCAGCTATTTTTGTTGCTTCAAGCCCGGGTCGCTGCGAGGTGAACCCTTTCAAGACACGCCGTGAATACGGTCCCTTCGCGCTCCCAGCGCTTCGGGACACTTCCCACATCCATGTGGGTCGTCCACGGGGCTCGCATCGCGGGTCCCCCCGCTCCACGGTTTTGAAACGGTATACCCCACCGCAAACCTCCGTGCCACATTCTGCGTTACTTTGCGTAGGGCGGGTAAGGCCAAAGGCCGCACCCGCCGTCAC
>NZ_DGMV01000036.1:31388-31857 GCF_002388575.1 Marinimicrobium sp. UBA4509 | reverse complement strand
AGGCCAAAGGCCGCACCCGCCGTAACCCAACCCGGAGGTTCCCACAATGCCCCACCCCAACTTCAACCGCCGCCGCTTCCTACAAGGCCTCGGCGCGTCAACCGCCCTGCTCTCGTCCGGCTGGTCCCCCCACCTGCTGGGGAGCCCCTCTCGAAAATTGGGCGTCGCCCTGGTCGGTCTCGGTGGCTACAGCACCAACCAGCTCGCGCCGGCACTGCAACTGACCCAACACTGTGAGCTGCGCGGGATTGTCACCGGTAGCCCGGAGAAGATTCCGGTATGGCAGGAAAAATACGGTATCAAGGACGCCAATGTGTACAACTACGAGAACATGCACACCATCGCGGATAATCCGGATATTGATGTGATTTATGTGGTGACGCCCACGAGTCTGCATAAGAAGTTTTCGGTGATTGGCGCCAATGCGGGGAAGCATGTGTGGTGTGAGAAGCCGATGGCGATGGATGGC
>NZ_DGMV01000036.1:30464-31209 GCF_002388575.1 Marinimicrobium sp. UBA4509 | reverse complement strand
CGATGGATGAGGCGGAGTGTCAGGAGATTATTGATGCCTGCCGTAAAAACAACGTGAAGCTGAGCATCGGCTACCGGATGCAGCATGAGCCGAATACCCAGACGGTGATGCAGTTCGCCAAGGACAAACCCTACGGGGCGATTGAGCGCATTGATGCGGTGGCGGCATACTCCGGTGGCGAAAATCGCTCGCCGGACAACTGGCGGATGCGTGCCGATATGGGCGGTGGCGCCATGTACGATATGGGCGTCTACCCGCTTAATGGGTCTCGTTATGCCGCCGGTGAGGAGCCGGTAGCGGTGTCCGGTCGACATGAAATTACCCACCCCGAAGCCTTCACCGAAGTGGATTCCACCACCCACTTTACCCTGGAGTTCCCCAGTGGTGCGGTGGCCGAATGTATGACCAGTTTTGTGAAGCCGGGCAATAAGCTGGAGGTGACCTGCGCTGAGGGTTCCTATTACCTGCGGCCCATGTCCAATTACAACGGTGTGCAGGGCGCCACCAGCGATGGCAGGAAACTGGACAAACCCATCGCCAACCAGCAGGCCGCGCAGATGGACGACGATGCCCGGGCCATTTTGCAGGACATGCCGGTCATGGTGCCCGGCGAGGAAGGCTTGAGGGATATTCGCATTGTCCAGGCGATTTTCAAGTCCGCCCGGGAGGATGGTAAGCGGATTGAGTTATAACTCACTTGCTAGTTCCCGAAACGTTACATAGGCACTGCGGAGGCTGGGTATAC
>NZ_DGMV01000036.1:27437-30385 GCF_002388575.1 Marinimicrobium sp. UBA4509 | reverse complement strand
GAGACCGTCACCCGCCTGGATGGCGGGTGATCGAGCCCCCATGGATGGGTTTACGGCGCGTCTCACAAGGGTATACCCAGGCGGAGCATTACCTACGAAGTCGCTTGTCCACCTTACGGTAATTTCCGCAACTTGATGTTGCGGAACCACACCGGGTCATCGTGATCCTGGAGCACCACATGCCCCTCCGGGGTCGCCGCAAAGGCCTCCCAGTCGGCAAACTTGCTCTCGGCGATCATCGCCTCCCATTCCGGAGTGCCCATCTCGGCTTCCACCACTTTAAAGCCATTGAGCCAGTGCTCGATCCGCCCGTTATCCACCACCAGACGGGTGCGGTTCCACTCGCCGGCCGGATTCACGGTGACCGGCGTGGCGGCAATCAGGTCGTACAGGTCCGCCGCCCGATGGGTGTAGATCTCACTGTCCGGGTGGCCGATATTATCCAGCAGTTGGTACTCCGGGCCACTCATATAGGGCGCCTCCAGCTCCGGCGACTCATCCACGCTGTAGATGATGCCGCTATTGCCGTTGCGCGCCAGCTTCCACTCCAGGTACAGCTCGAAGCGGGTCAGGGGTTCGTCGGTAATCACCAGATCCCCACCGGGGCGACCATCGTTGGGCTGCATATGCAGGGCACCATCGTCTATGACCCAGCGCTCACCCAGGGTATCGGCGTTGTAGTTGCGCAAGCCGTTGAGGGTTTTGCCATCAAAGAGCAGCTTCCAGCCTTCGGCCTGCTCGATATCAGTCAGTTGATTGTGCTGGGGCTGACGACCTTCAAGCGCCACCGGTTGGTCTTCCGGAATGGCGTTGAGGGTGTACCATGCTTCTGTGGTCCACAGGCTGTTGCCGGTCTCACTGACAAAGGGCCGGGCGATGCGGAAATACACCACATGGTCGGGCTTGAGTCCGCCGAGCTTGAAGCTCACCCGCTTGCGGTCCTCCGACAGGGCAAAGCCTTCCACCGGCAACTCGGTGACGTTCTTTTTCGGACCGCCATACTCGGCGGTGGGCTCGTAATACCACTGAAGAATCTCAAAATCTTCGGGGCTGATATTCTGGCCCGCCTTCACCGGCTCGGTAAACTCGATCACAAAGCCGTCGGAGCGGGCGCTGACGCTGAGCATCTCAAAGGCGGTCTCGCCGTTGTAGACCAGACGTTCCAGTCCGTACCACTGTTTTTCACCATCGGCCCAGTTGCCCGGGTTGCCGACACCACCGACGATCAGTGAACCATCCGGCGCCCAGTCGAGGCGGTTGACGCCGGCTTCCAGCCCCTGGATAAAGCGGAACACGGCGCCCTGCAGACGGCCGTTCACCCGCTCGGCGTACACCCGTTTGATGCCGCCGTGGGTCACTTCGCCGTGGATCATCTGGTTCTGGTAGGGGCCGACGTTCAGCGGCGCCGGCTCACTGGGGGAATTGCCGATTTCGTCCTGGGGCAGCCAGACCACCGGTTTGGTTTCGGTCAGGTCGGCGGTGCCTTCGAAGTCCACCGAACGCGAGCCGTACCAGGCCCCCGGCGTCAGTTCGACGATTTTGCTGGCGGGCAACCAGTCGCCCTGGTTATCGGCAATAAACAGCTCGCCGTCCACACCAAAGCCAATGCCGTTCGGCGTGCGCAGGCCCTGGGCAACGAACTCCACCTGCCCGTCGGTTTTACGGATTTTGATGGCCTTGCCACGATCCGGCGCCTGGGGGTCGGCGCTGGCACCGCCTGCCAAAATCGCCGTCGCCAGCGCACCATAGAAGTAACCGTCCTGGTATTCCAGGCCAAAGGCGAACTCGTGGAAGTTGTCGGTCACGGACCAGTCCGCGGATACCGAGTGATAAACGTCGATGACCTCATCGCCATTCACATCTTCCAGGCGGGTCAGTTCCTGTTTCTGCAGCACGTAGATATCACCGTCCACGACCTTCACGCCGAGCGGTTCGGCCAGGCCCCGGGCGATACGTTTGACGCTGGCCTGTTCCGGGCCCTTGTCGTAGTCACTGACGATATACACCGAGCCTTCCGGATCCCAGGTAGTGATGACCATCCGGCCATCGGGCAGAAAATCAATGCCCCCGACCATGGGTTCAAACTCGTCCGGACGGGCCTGGAAGCGATCGAAGGCCGGATGTACACCGGCGACTTTGGTCTGGTCTCCGGGAATGGTTTTGACCCGTTCCGGATCGGTAATCACCGGCACCACGTCCCGGCGATCGGCCGCCTGGATCTGCAACATCTCCGCCGGAATGATTTCAAATTCGCCGGTTTCGGGATTGCGCCACTGCATCGACAGGGTCGCACCGCCGTGACTCTGGAAGTGGATCACCTCCAGTGAGTGGAGCCCCGGCTCAAGGGTAACGCTGGCATCTTCCGGCTCAGGACCATGGAAGCCCCAGCTGTCGATCAGCAGCTCGTCGTTCAGGTACACCACCGCGCCATCATCACTGATCAGGCGCAGCTCGGTCTCCAGCGTCTCGTCCACTTTCAGGTGGGTTTTTACCTGCAGGGCGAAGCGCAAATCCAACGGCTTGAAAGAGGCCTTGTCCGGGAAGTGAATGCGCGACACCCGGGCCACTTCGGATGGGGCCGTGCCACGCAGGCTTTCAATATTGGGTTGATCGCCACTGAAAAGGTGGCGGTATACCAGCGCACCATCTCCCGTGGCCTCGGCCGGGGTCTCAGCCACCAACTCCAGTGTGTCGGTGGCCGGCTGGTCGAGATTCCAGCGGGTTTCTCCCTCCGTTTCTTCCTGCAGGGAGAAGATGTAGTCGACCATCTGCTCAGCATCTTCCTGGCTGAGGTCCGGGTGCGGACTCATGGGCACCTCACCCCAGTTGCCGGCGCCCCCGAGAATGATCTTCTTAGCCAGCATGGCCCGGTTGTCCGGAGTATTGTCGTAGCGTTCGGCAATGGACTGGTAGGAGGGGCCGACCGTCTTGATTTCCGGGTTGTGACA
>NZ_DGMV01000036.1:7802-27312 GCF_002388575.1 Marinimicrobium sp. UBA4509 | reverse complement strand
CCGGGTTGTGACAGGCGGCGCAGTCACTGCCCTCAACCAGGGTCTGGCCGGGGTGGTCGCCTTCGCCCGCTTCATCCGGTCGCTCGACCCGAGTCGGATCGGTAAAGGTGCGCTGCACCCGGGTCACGCCGTTTTTCAGCCGCAAGGTCTGACTGCCCTGCCATTCACCGCTGCCGACCAATGACTGGTCCGCTGCCTCGGCCAGGCCGGTCAGGGTCAAGCCCAGCCCTTTGGGCAGGCCATTGACCGCGAACTCCCGGGTGATGATCAGGCTCTGCTCCTCCAGCCGGGCGCTGGGCTTTTCCCAGACCGTCGCCTTCCAGCCATCCGCTTCAACGTCGTAACGCAGTGCCAGCTGATCGCCGGAATAACGATGACCGCCATACTGAACGCTGGCCCCTTCGGTCTGCCACCGGGCATCCTGGGTCAGGTAGAGGTCGCCCTCGGAGACGGGCTGGGGGCCGTGTCGGGTATCGAAGACCGCGCCGGTAAAGTGCACCGTGCCCCGCCAGGCCTGGTGCAGGTTGCCGGTTTCCACGTCGTACGCCAGCTTGATGTCATCGGGCTGACGCACGGTCAGCATGCGAGCCCGGTTATCCAGCGTGGAGCGAAAGGCAATCATGTCGCCCTCCAGCGTCGCCGGGCTGGCGGCCTGGAATTCAGGCGCCGGTTCAGTTTTCTGGCAGGCCTGGGTGAGCAGCAGGCTGCCCAGGGCCGTGGCCAGCAATGCGGTGCGATGGAGGGTATAAGGGCGTTTCATGGGGCGCTCCGTTTACGTTATTCGATCGATCGGCGACGCCCGGAGGGAGCGGGCCGAATTCGGGGAAAGTGGCCGAAAATACCACAATACACCTTTTGCAATCGATTGAATACGTATGCAGGCGCCAAGCTGGGTGAAAGAACGGAAAACGTTCTGCGCGGTGCTGGAGTTAACAGATAATACGAATGGCCGTTAAGACAGAGAGAAATACCACTCCGGGGCCGACGCCCGGCCCCGGAGTGAGTCGATCAAAAATAGACGGAAAGACTGATGCTGGTGGTGTCCACATCGTCTGCCATCACGTGGCCTAATCCGATCGACACCGTGTCGGTAAAAAAGTAGTCAGCGCCGACTGCAACAGAGGTTTCTGATTCATCGTCAATATTGACATAACCGAGTGAGCCGCTAATCTCAAACGACTCAGACAGCATTGAGCGGAAACCACCTGTCAATCCGTAACCGTTGTCACTGGCACTGCCGGACTCTCCCATGTAAGCAGCGTCAACCTCTATATCCTCATAGCTCACGATAGCAAACAGATCCGTATTCACTGACAGTCCATGACGAAAACCCAACCCAAGGGAAACCGTATTAAGGTCCATTTCCAAAGTATCGCCGAACAATTCAACATCGTCCGAGAGCTGGGAAAACGCCCCAGCCACAAAAATATTCTCCGACAGCAGCGCAGAGCCACCCAAACCAAAGCCGGTCAAAGTTTCACCCTCAACGTCCGCTGATTGATAGGCGACTGACACCTGATTCCACTGAGGACGCTGATCCGCCTGCACCGCGCCCGCTGCACATACCAAGGCCGAAGCCAAAATCACTTTTTTCATATTGATCTCCATAAAACCAATCCTGGTCATTGATTCACCAGCGCCATCTAGTGTGCGCTGAGGGCGCAGTCTAGCATGGCAGAAATCAGCAAAGCTCGATTAACGGAGAACTTCCCCGGTGATCAAGTCGCGAATCTGGGAGGGTTGAGTTCGGTTACCGACACGCCCGGGAGTCACATCGTCCAGCCGGTCTTTGAAATAGCGGCGCACCTCCAGAGCGGTGCGGGCGGAGGGTTTGCCTGCCGGGTTCGCGGAGGTGGACACGATCGGGCCGCCGAAAGCGAGGCTCAGGCCAGCGGCCACGGGGTGATCAGTTACTCTCAGCGCCACCGACTCAAAGCGTCCGCTGATCCACTCGGGCACCAGGCCGGCGGTGGGCACCAACCAGGTCACGGGCCCCGGCCAGCTCTCCCGCAACTGTTGCTGAAGCCCTTTGTCCAGTCGCTCCACCAGAGGCACAAACTGCTCAATGCGGGCCGCGACCAGAATCAGACCCTTTTCCCAGGGGCGGCTCTTCAGGGCCAATAGCCGCGCCACCGCCTCGGCATTGTTGGGATCGCAACCCAAGCCCCAGACCGCCTCGGTGGGATAGGCGACCACGCCGCCAGCGCGCATGCGCTTGGCAGCACGCTGAATGCGGGGGTTGGTGCTCCAGGGAAAAGTGGTGCTCATCGGGGGCGAATCCTCTCAACAGGGGCAATAAAAGGGCGTAGTTTACTGAAAAGGGGCCTAATCGCACAGATTCGTCAAATAGGCGCTGCTCAGTTCCATCCGCTGGGTAAAAATGTACCCGGCCGGTCGGGCCGCGGGTGACGGGTTGGAGGGTATTGAACCCCCGGTTGGCGTCCATCTCATGGGGCTTCGGGGGTTTACTGACCGCTTGCACGAAGCACTTTCCCTGCTCCCTGAGCATGGTATATTGGCCGTTATACCATTGAGGGCACAAAGCGGTTACCGGTTATAAGGGGTTCCTCACGCAAGTACAGCGCCATGAGATCAGGTGCAGCACAACCAACCCGCTATAATTGACACCGGCAAGGCGGCACACATTGGCAACGATACAAGGTTAACTCATTGAGGTATGTATGAACGCTAAAGAGTCGGCACAGCACATTATTAACCAGTTGCCAGAACAAGCCTCCTGGAACGACATCATGTATGAGCTGTATGTGAAGCAAAAGATCGAGGCTGGTTTAAAAGCCGTTGAGGAAGGCCGCACCGTCCCGCACGATCAAGTCAAAGCCCGCATCAAGGCACGGCACCAAAAGCACACATGAAGATCGAATGGACAGAGTCTGCCGAACTGGATTTAGGCGACATTTATGCGTATATAGCCCGTGATGTGCCCATCTATGCCGAGCAATTCATTGATCGGATTATCGAGAACACTTTCCTGCTACATGAGCAACCGCATTATCTACCTGGTGGCAACCGACTCTCTGTATATCCTCGCGGTTATACATGGTAGTCGGGATTTGACTAAGACAGAGAACAAGCCCTGGGAAGTCGTGTAAATGGATGCCGAAAGGTCGCGGATATCCTAATAACGGATCGGACAGCGATCTCATCCTCTAATGCGAAAAATCTTTAGGAGTTCGCCAAGGCCGTACGCTCAAAGCCCGCTGCGGTTTCGGTGATCGCGCCCTTCAGTTGCAAACCAATCAGCAGTGCCGAGAGCTCCCCCACCTCCAAGTCACTGTCGTCCGCCAGTGAATCAAGATCTCTAGGATCGTGACCCAGCGCTTCGAGCACCCGTTGTTCTTTGTCTGTCAGCTCCAGAGATGCTTCCGACGAGGTGCTGAAAAGGTCGCTCTGATACCCCAGGTAACCGCCAAGCTGCTCGACAATATCCCGTGCGGTTTCCACCAGGGTTGCGCCCTCGCGGATCAGGCGGTGACAGCCCCGGGCCAGGGGGTTATGGATGGAGCCGGGGATAGCGAAGACTTCCCGGTTCTGTTGCAGGGCGTAGCGGGCGGTGATCAGGGAGCCGCTTTTGAGGGCGGCCTCCACCACCAGAGTGCCACCACTCAGGCCGCTGATGATCCGGTTGCGCTGGGGAAAGTTCGAAGGCTGGGGACTGGCCCGCAGGGGGAATTCCGATACGACGGCACCGCCGTTGGCGACAATCTCTTCCGCCAATTGACGGTGCCGGGCCGGGTAGACGCGATCAATTCCCGTGCCGACCACACCGATGGTAACGCCCTCCACATCCAGGGCGCCGGCATGGGCGAAGCCATCAACCCCCATGGCCAGGCCGCTGGTGATGGCAAAGCCCCGCCCCGCCAGAAAGGCGGCGAACTGGCGGGCATTATCGCGCCCACCTGTGGATGGATTCCGGCTCCCCACCATGGCGATCTGCGGCATGCTCAGGGCGGTCACGGAACCGCGGACAAACAGCAGCGGGGGTGCCCGGCGAATTTCCCGAAGCAGCGGTGGGTAATCTTCATCCTCCAGGCTGAGCACCTGGACTTCGGGATGCTCGGCGAGCCAATCCAGATCCTTTCGCGCACTTCGTGCCAGAGCACAACCACTGGGGTTTCGCTGGTAATCGCCCAGCGCCGCGCAAGCTTCCGGGTCCAGCCAGCCTTTGAGCACGTCGGGGGAGGCTTCAATGACCGCTCCGGCGGAGCCGAAGTGCTCCAGCAGGCGAGCGCGCTTGGCGGCGCCAGCGCCGGGTAGTCGTTGCAATAAAAGATGGGAAAAATGATGTTCTTCCATGAGGTCCTCGTGTCGTCCATGAGGCGCGGCCCGGGAGGTGGGCCGCGCGGTCTAACAATCCCAGATCTGATTGAGCCAGGGGTTAAATCAGGGGTTGAGCAGTTTGTCGTTTACGGCCAGCGGACGCTCGGCTTCCAGTACCAGAGCCAGGCTCATTTTTTCAAAGGTGCGGAAAATCATCACCAGGCCGGCACGCTCGTCCGGCAGGGTAATCCGCTCCCCGGTCACGGGGTCGCGGGTGACTTCGCCGCGCTTGTACACCGCCAGCACGTTACCCACCAGCAGCCCTTCGCGATCGCCCTTGTTCACCATGACCACGTCCAGTTTGCCAACCTGGCTAAGGCCGCCTTCAACGGCAAGAATTAGGGCATTGATCTCATCATCCGGAGCACTGGGATAGAAATTGGATTCGATTGTGCGCTCTTCACTGGGCAACAACCGATCTCCCATACGGATTTCTTCCCGAGAGGTCAGCACCTGGACACGGGTAATGTCCTCGTCGGTATTCCCCACGCGAACCGTACCGATGTTCTGCGCGTGAGTGCCCAGATATTCGCCAGTGATCGGGTCGCGGAAGTGCTCCTCTTTGCGGTACACCCCATAATTGGTCATGTCCGTTTCGAAGTCGCCACGCCCGTAGGCGTAATCACCCTCGCCCACAATAATCCGCTTCTCGGGGCCCGCCACCATGTAGGGCGCCGCCTCAAGCTCCTCTTCCGAGACAATCCGGCTGCGCGAGAGGAAGCTGTTGATCCGGTCGAGCGGGATGGTGCTGATGGCCTCGTCGCGGGGCAGCACCCGGACACTCGGGCTGAGCTTGGTCTCGCCCGGAGCCAGCTTCACCGGGCGATCCACGGTCAGTCGGGGCTCGCCGTCGATGTATACCAGAGAGATGACATCGCCCGGGTAGATCAGGTGAGGATTCTGAATTTGCTGGTTTACGTGCCAGATTTCCGGCCATAACCAGGGGGTCTGGAGGAATCGGTTGGAAATATCCCAGAGCGTATCGCCCTTCTGGACAATGTATTCGTCCGGATGGTCACTCCGGAACGCGGCCTCGTCCGCCCAACTCAACATGGCGAACAGCGGGACCAGCAGGAGCCCCAGCATCAACTTTTTCATAGAAACCGATCCTGTATTGTTAGGCCCGGGAGTGCATTGGAACCCTTCAGCCCGCTTCAATGATCCCCTGGGGACCCTCGAGGCGTATTGGTACCTATTGAATTAGGGTAAAAAGGCCCATACCGGTTATAATCCTGACACAGAGCTGACAACACGCGTAGCGGCTGTCGTCATTATTGGCGGCGCAAACCCGCGCGCTACCCGAAGCATAGCAAGTAAACGCTGTGCGATCATCATGTTAGCAACGCTTTTTCTTCTTTTACTAGAGGTTTGTCACAAAGATTATGGCGAAACTCGAGATTCTGGAATTTCCCGATCCTCGTCTGCGCACCGTGGCCAAGCCGGTCGCCCAGGTGGACGACCGCATCCGCCAGTTGGTGGACGACATGTTCGAGACCATGTATGCCGCACCCGGCGTGGGTCTGGCGGCGTCTCAGGTGAACGTACACGAGCGAGTCGTGGTCATCGATGTGAGCGAAGATCAGAGCCAGCCGATGGTGTTCATCAACCCGGAAGTCACGGTGTTGGATGAAGAGACCCTGCGCCCCTATGACGAGGGCTGCCTGTCCATTCCCGGCTTTTACGAGACCGTGGAGCGCCCGGAAAAAGTGCGTGTCAACGCGCTCGATCGTGATGGCAAGCCGTTTGAGCTGGAGCCTGATGGCCTGCTGGCGGTGTGCATTCAGCACGAGCTGGACCACCTGAACGGCAAGCTGTTCGTGGACTACATCTCCCCGGTCAAGCGTCAGCGCATTCGCAAGAAGCTGGAAAAACAACACCGTCTGCGGGCCTGATTGCGGTCCGCCCCAACCTCATCGAGCCTCATGTCCGACTCTGATTCCCCCGGCGGCCTGCGGATTGTCTTCGCAGGCACCCCCGATTTTGCCGCTCATCACCTGCGCACCCTGCTGGCGGGGCCACACCAGTTAGTGGGTGTTTACACACAGCCCGACCGGCCCGCCGGGCGAGGTAAGAAGTTACAGGCCAGTCCGGTCAAAGCCCTGGCCCTGGAGCACCACTTACCGGTATTCCAGCCGGAAACCCTGAAATCCGAGCCGGCCCAGGCCGAGCTGGCCGCCCTGAACGCGGACATCATGGTGGTAGTGGCCTACGGCCTGCTGCTGCCGAAAGCCGTGCTCGACACGCCGCGTCTGGGTTGCATCAATGTGCACGCCTCGCTGTTGCCCCGCTGGCGGGGTGCGGCGCCCATTCAGCGCGCTATTGAGGCCGGCGATGCCGAATCCGGCGTCACCATCATGCAGATGGATGTGGGCCTGGACACCGGCGACATGCTGGTCAAAGCCCACTGCCCCATCGGTCCCGATGACACCGCCGGGGCACTGCACGACCGGCTGGCCGAGCTCGGCGGCCCCGCGCTGATGACAGCTCTGGAACAGTTAGCCCAGGGCTGTGCCCAACCAGAGGCACAGGATGACGCCCAAAGCACCTACGCCCCCAAAATCACCAAGGCCGAAGCGGCGCTGGACTGGGCACGCCCGGCCACCGAGCTGGCCCGACAGGTGCGCGCCTTCAATCCCTTCCCGATCTGCCATACCCGCCGCGCCGAGTCGACCGACAGCTTTCGGGTCTGGGAAGCCAGGGCACTCGCCCACGACGGCCCGGAAGCTCCCGGAACCGTGCTGTCGGTGAGCGAAGCCGGTATCGGCGTGGCCTGCGGGGAAGGCCAACTGCAGCTGACCCGCCTGCAATTACCCGGGAAAAAAGCCCTGCCGGTGGCCGAACTGCTGCGCGGCCGGGCCGATCTGTTTACCCCCGGCGAAGTACTTGCCCGACCGGAGCCCGGCGTATGAAGGTGCGCACGGCGGCCGCCAAGTTACTGGCCGACCTGTTGCGCCAGCAGGGCTCCCTGGCGAGCCTTCTGCCCGATTACCAGAGCCGGGTGCCGGAGCGCGACGCCCCGCTGTTACAGGAACTCACGTACGGGACCTGCCGCTGGTATCCTCGCCTGAATGCCTACCTGGGTCAATTGCTGGACAAACCGCTCAAACCCAAAGAGGGGGACATTCAGGCTCTGCTGCTGCTCGGGCTCTACCAGCAGCTATACACCCGAATTCCCGATCATGCGGCGATCGGTGCCACTGTGGAAAGCACCCGAGAACTGAAAAAGCCCTGGGCCAAGGGCCTGGTCAATGGCGTCCTGCGGCGTTTTCAGCGCGAGCGAGAAGCACTGGATGGCGCGCTCGCGAACGATGACCGCTTTATCACCGCCCATCCCAACTGGCTGCTGAAACGCCTGCGCCATCACTGGCCCGAGCAGGCGGAGGCTGTGGTTGCGGCCGATAACGGTCACCCTCCCCTGACCCTTCGGGTGAACCCGGCCTACGCCGCCCGTGAAGATTACCTGGCGCAGTTGCGCGAACAGGACATCGAGGCCAGCCTCACCCCCTTCAGCCCGGTCGGGATCACCCTCCAAACGCCTTGTCAGGTAACGGCCTTACCCGGTTTTGAGGACGGTGGCGTCAGCGTCCAGGACGAAGCGGCCCAGCTCAGTGCCGAACTGCTGGAACTGGCACCCGGACAGCGGGTGCTGGACGCCTGCAGCGCCCCCGGCGGGAAAACCGGACACATACTGGAAACCGAACCGGGCCTGGCCGAGGTGGTCGCCCTGGACAGCGACGCGCGCCGGTTGAACCGGGTGCAGGAGAATCTCGACCGCCTCCGCAAGCAGGCCACCCTGCGCTGTGGCGATGCCGGCCAACCGGACGACTGGTGGGACGGCACCGCCTTCGACCGCATTCTGCTCGATGCCCCCTGCTCGGCCACCGGCATCATCCGGCGTCAGCCGGATATTAAAGTGCTGCGCTCGGCCGCCGACATCGACCGACTGAGTGCTTTGCAGGGGCGCCTTCTTAACGCGCTATGGTCCACCCTGAAGCCCGGCGGCGTGCTGGTCTATGCCACCTGTTCGATTCTGCCGGAGGAAAACACCCGGGTCGTGGAGGCGTTTGTACAGCAACATCCGGACGCCCGGTGCGATACGCTCGAGGTGGACTGGGGGCTCACACAACCCTGCGGTCGCCAGCTTTTACCACAGGACAATGGCCACGACGGTTTCTATTACGCCCGACTGCGCAAGATCGGGGAGAAAAACCACAGCGTTTAAGGCAGAATACGGCTTTCGGTCACACTGCCTGAACGCGTGATCGCGCCGAATCACGACGCGCGACGCTAGGGGACTCAAGCTAGCCTATGAAAATCATTATTCTCGGCGCCGGACAGGTCGGCGGCAGCCTGGCAGAACACCTGGCCAGCGAAGCCAACGACATCACGGTGATCGACACCAACGACGTGCGCTTGCGCGAATTGCGCGACCGGATCGATATCGGCGTGGTGACCGGTGAAGGCTCTCACCCGGACGTGCTGGTGCAGGCGGGTATCGAAGATGCCGACCTGCTGGTGGCGGTCACCAGTAATGATGAAATCAATATGGTCGCCTGCCAGGTGGCGCACAGTCTGTTCCGCACGCCCACCAAAATTGCCCGGGTGCGCTCCAACGCCTACCTGACTTACGACAAACTCTTTACCGACACCGCCATCCCCATCGATGTGCTGATCAGTCCGGAACAACTGGTCTCGGATTACATCTTCCGGCTGATCGAACAGCCCGGCGCCCTGCAGGTACTCGACTTTGCCAACGGCAAGGCCCAGTTGGTGGCAGTCAAGGCGTATCACGGCGGGCCCCTGGTCGGTCAGGAGCTGCGCTTTCTGCGTCAGCATATGCCCAACGTGGATACCCGGGTGGCGGCCATCTATCGGCGCAATCGCGCGATTGTGCCCCACGGTTCCACCGTCATCGAGGCGGACGATGAAGTCTTTTTCATCGCCGGGAAAAACGACATTCGCTCGGTGATGAGTGAACTGCGCCGGCTGGAAACCGCCTATAAGCGCGTGATGATCGCCGGCGGCGGCAACATCGGTTTGCGGCTGGCCAAAAAACTCGAGGGCCGCTATAGCGTTCGGGTGGTGGAGCACAATGAGCGGCGCTGCCGCCAGCTTTCCGAGCAGCTTGAACGCAGCATCGTGCTCCAGGGCAACGCCTCGGATCAGGACCTGCTGCTCGATGAAAACATTGAAGATACCGATGTGTTTCTGGCCCTGACCAACGACGATGAAGCCAACATCATGTCCTCCATGCTGGCCAAACGCCTCGGTGCCCGTAAGGTCATGGCGTTGATCAATAACCCCGCCTACGTGGACCTGGTCCAGGGCGGGGAAATTGATATCGCCATCTCGCCCCAGACCACCACCATCGGGAGCCTGCTCACTCACGTGCGCCGGGGCGACATGGTCAACGTGCACTCCCTGCGCCGTGGCGCGGCGGAAGCCATTGAGCTGATCGCTCACGGCGACAGTCAGTCGTCCAAAGTGGTGGGTCGGGCACTGGAAGACATCGACCTGCCCGAAGGGGCCAACATCGGGGCCATCGTGCGGGAGAAAGACGATGAAACCAGTGAAGTACTGATTGCCCACGACCACCTGGTGGTGGAGCCGGGCGATCATGTAATTGTGTTCCTGCTGCACAAGCAGCATATTCGCGACCTGGAAAAGCTCTTCCAGGTCGGTTTTACTTTCTTCTAGCGTCGGGACGGCCATGCAATTTGCCACCATCGCACGGGTTCTGGGCGTACTGCTGATGCTGTTCAGCCTGACGCTGTTGGTGCCCATCAGCGTCTCGCTCTGGTTCCACGATCAGAATTATCTGACCTTCCTGATCGGCTTCGTCATCACCTTTGGCGCCGGCGCCGCCACCTGGTTGCCGGTGCGCGGCCGGCGGCAGGAGCTTCGCACCCGCGACGGCTTTCTGATTACCGCCTTGTTCTGGTTTGTTCTCGGCGCCTTCGGTGCCATTCCCCTGTACTTTTCCATGGGACTGGATCTGTCGTTTACCGATGCGATTTTCGAATCCCTTTCAGGGCTGACCACCACCGGGGCGACAGTCATCAGTGGGCTGGACGCCCTGCCCCCGTCCATTCTGTTTTATCGGCATCAACTGCAGTGGTTGGGCGGCATCGGGATTATTGTGATCGCGGTGGCGATTCTGCCGCTGTTGGGCATTGGGGGTATGCAGCTGTACCGGGCCGAGGCGCCCGGTCCGGTCAAGGACAACAAGCTCACCCCCCGCATCACTGAAACGGCCAAGGCGCTGTTCCTGATTTATCTGGGCTTTACGGTCACCTGCTTTGTTGCCTACAAGCTGGCGGGTATGAGCTGGTTCGAAGCCCTGGGACACAGTTTTTCCACCGTGGCCAACGGTGGCTTTTCCAGTCACGATGAGAGCCTGCGCTACTACGACAGCCCGGCCATCCTGTTGATCTGTTCGGTGTTCATGGTGCTGGCCGGTGCCAACTTCGCGCTGCACTTTATTGCCTGGCGCGACAAGAGCTTATGGCACTACATGCAGGACGCGGAGTTCCGCTTTTACTTCGGCTGGATCGTTTTCGGCAGCATCGTTACGGTGTCCTACCTGTATGCGTCAGAGACCCTCGCATTCAACGACAGCCTGGTGCTCGGAATTTACAACCTGGCGTCGACGCTGACCACCGCAGGATTCGCGTCGGACTTCAACCTGTGGCCATCCTTTCTGCCCTACATGCTGTTTCTGCTCGCCTTCCTCGGTGGCTGCGCCAGCTCTACCGGCGGCGGCATGAAAATGATTCGGGTACTGCTGCTGTATAAACAGGGCGTACGGGAGGTCAACCGACTGATTCACCCCAACGCCGTCATTCCGGTCAAGGTCGGAAAGATCAGTGTACCCGATCGGGTCATTGAAGCGGTGTGGGGATTTTTTGCGATGTATGTGGTGACTTACATCGTCATGTTTCTAGCACTGCTGATGACCGGGCTGGATCTGGAAACCGCTTTTTCGGCGGTGGGCGCCTGCATCACCAACCTGGGTCCCGGCATGGGGGACGTGGCCAGTAACTACGGCGCGATCAGCGACCCGGCCAAATGGATTCTGACGTTTGCCATGCTCCTGGGGCGTCTGGAAGTTTTTACTCTGCTGGTGCTGTTCAGCCCGATGTTCTGGCGCCGGTGAACGTGGCCTCCGGGCACAACATCACCCGGTTACGCCCCTGGTCCTTGGCCTGATACAGCGCCCGATCGGTTCGGACAAAGGCATCGATATAGGGCTCACCGGCACGGATCTGACAGACTCCGAAACTGGCGGTCAAACGTACCTGCTCGTCCATTTCAATCCGGGCCTCGGAAACCAGTTGCCGGATCTTTTCCGCCAGAACCACCGCACTTTTGGCATCTGTGTTGGGGCACAGGAGCAGAAATTCCTCACCGCCCCAGCGACAGAGCACATCCTGCTTGCGGGTGTACTGATCCAACAGGTTCACCAACTGGCGCAGAACCTTGTCCCCGGCATCATGACCGTAGGTATCGTTGAAGGTTTTGAAATGGTCCACATCCAGCAGGATCAATGAGATGGGCTGGAATTCGTTCTGGTGAATCATCTGGGACAGACGCTGTTCAAAACCGTAACGATTGTAGGCCCCGGTAAGCGGGTCGCGGGTGGACAGTTGCTTGTAGCGGTCGGTTTCCTCTTTCAACTGCGCATTGCGATTGGAGAGGATATCCAGTTGCCGACGGTGGCGCCGGGTAATCCGGGACAGGAGAACCAACCGATGGGTGCCCCAGGCACCCAGCCCTACCAGCCAGATCAGCAGAATGCTCAGGTACCAGGTGGCGGCCGAGATCCACTCACCGACGAAACTCGCCTCCTTGATGATCACATCATAGTGTCCCGGCTCCAGCGCCTGCGCATAACCGATACCGATGGCGATCACATTGTGAAACGCGGGACGCCTTAGCTCTCGCGGCAGGTCTCGAGCACTGCTCCACCAATCTGCCAGAGACAGCTCATCAAAACCGATTCTCAGGGTTCCCCCCAACTCTCCGGCCTTGATGTCGAACTTGTTGAATTGGGCACTGTTGTTATCGTCCGGGTTGGAGTAACGCTCATCGTAATGGCGCATAAAGAACTGCACGTCCTGGTTATGACCCGGGGTTTCCAGCTGTAGCTCGAAGGCCTCAAAGTCGGTCAGATCCAACCCGTGCAGATTGTCTTCGGACAACAAGAGGTTGATGCCGCAGAACACGTAATCGCCCTCCGGCTCGACCCGGCAGCGCCAGTGGTAGTCCTCTTGCGGCCCGACCCACTCCGAATGGCTCGGCCCGCCCTGCATGGCGTCACCGTAGGGTGCGAGAATGATGGTACTGTCGGCGTGGGGTACCAATGAGTGCTGCCGCTCGGGAATCAGCGGGTGTGCGGCCACAGCCAGCAGGGTAATGGCAATGGCCACCAGCAAAAAATGCAAGGAGCGACTGGGAGACATGGCGGCGCCGTTTTTGTTGAATATTGCGCCAATTGTAGCAAGCAAGCTACTTCTTTGGGCGACTTCCCGGGCCATTTATCAGATTATTCTGCTATGGTTAGCCGGTAGTTATAACCATAAACGAGGTCATACCATGCGACTCATAACTCTGTCTTTCTGTGTTTGGCTGCTGACGGCCTGCAGCCTCCAACCCCACGGCCAATCCGAAGGTTCCGAACCGCAATTGGAACGCCTGAGTTTTACCAGCGCTCTGGATGGCAGCGAGCGGCAGTTTTTCGTGTATTTGCCCAGAGGCTATGAAACTCAAACCGGGAAGGACTGGCCGGTGCTTTTGTTTCTGCACGGCAACGGTGAGCGAGGCAATGGCCGGGACGAGCTGGACTATGTACTGGCCCATGGGCCGCTGTACGAAGCCTGGATCCAGAAGCGGGACCTGCCGTTCATCATGATCGTGCCCCAGCTCCCCATGTTCGGAATGGATGAGCACGCGGATTACCTGCGCAACCGGGACCCGTCTCAAATACCCCAACGATTGGCCGATGGGGTTCCACCCCGCCCGGCGGATTTCCCGACGCCCGAGCCCATGAATGGCGTGCCTGCACCCGCCTCCATGGACGACATTCCCCCCACCCTGCCCAACGGCTGGGATCGCATTGAAGACGACCTGATCATGATGCTCGACCGGATCGAGGCCAACTACCGGGTGGATCAACAACGGGTCTATCTCAGTGGCCTGAGCTACGGTGGCTTCGGTACCTGGTATATGGCCAGCCAGCACCCGGAGCGCTTTGCGGCCATCAGCCCGGTGGTGGGCTGGGGCCATCCGGACCTGATGGCACCCATCGCGGAACACCAGCTCCCCCTATGGGCGTTCGCTGCCGGACGTGATCCGGTCGTCACCATTGAGCATTTTTACCCCGGGCTGAACGAGTTGGAAAAGCTCGGACACCCCGCGGTGCGCTTTACCAACCACGAGGACATGGGCCACGACGCCTGGACCCGGGTGTACCGCAGCGAAGACCTGTACCGCTGGTTGTTGGGGCATTCCCGGGCGGACGAACCCTCAGGGGAGTAAGTTGGCCCAGGCCTTGGTGCCAGGATCAATTTTTACATCTCCCTCATGACGGCCGGGAATGGGTGCAAAGCGCAAGGCCTGCTTGGCACCCACTTCCGAGGCAAAGTAGCCCCAGAGGGTCAGTTGCTTGATCATCCGGTAATAATCGGCGTCGCTGTCCTGCTCCAGCGCCAATAACAATTGCTCTCGTTGACCCGGTGTCAGTGACCGAACATCGGTGTTGAACTGAGCCTGGCTGCGCTGCTGCAGATCGGCCAATCCTCGCAGAAAAACCTGTTGTTCCGCCGGCGTGTAGTAACCGCTGACCATCGCCTGCATAAAAGCGCCGATACCGGCGGCTTTGGCACCGGGTGAATCCTCGGTGCTGGGCAGAATGGTCTCACCAACGTCACTGAGCAGTGCCACCTCCGGTTCGGCCAGCACGGGTTGAACGGCCGTAGGCAATGCGCCGCTTAAAAAGGCGGACGCACCGAACACCTGCGTGGCCGATACCAGACCCAGCGCACCCATCATCGTGTGTAATGCCTGTCTGCGATTCATCTCGCCCCCTTACAGATTGCGTTTATTGAGTTGATCCACCGCGTAATGCGCGGCCCGGGCCGTCAATGCCATATAGGTCAGGGACGGATTCTGGCAGGCGGACGAGGTCATGCAGGCGCCGTCGGTCACAAACACGTTGGGCACCGCATGCAGCTGGTTGTGACCATTGAGCATGGAGGTTTTGGGGTCACGCCCCATGCGGGCGGTGCCCATTTCATGAATGGCGAGCCCCGGGGCCTGCTCACTGTCAACGGTCTGAATGTTCTTGTAGCCGGCTTTTTCCAGCATCTCGGCGGCGCTGTCACGAATGTCCCGGGTCATATGGTGCTCGTTGTCCGAGTAATCACAGTCCATATTCAGCAGTGGCATGCCCCAGGCATCGGTCTGGTCCTTGCTCAGGGTCACTTTGTTGTCAAAGCGCGGCAGAAACTCCCCCATACCGGTCATATTGATCCGCCAGGGGCCCACCTCACTCATCTTGTGTTTGAACTCGGCACCCAAAGGGGCATCCCCTCCATCAACGTTGCCCTGGGCCCGATAGGCACCCACCGAGTAGGAGAAACCGCCGATGTACTGATCCTGCTTGTCGTCAAAAATATTCCGGAACCGGGGCAGATAAGTGCCGGTGGGGCGACGGCCGTAATAGTAACGGTCTTCCAGCCCCTCCACCTCGGCACTCGCCCGGGCGCGATAATTGTGATCCATCAGGTAGTGACCCAGCACCCCACTGTCGTTACCCAGACCGTTGGGGAAGCGCTCGGAGGTGGAGTTTTTCAGAATCAGCGTTGTGTTCAGGGTGCTCGCATTAACGAAAATGATGCGCGCGAAATATTCGGTCACCGCCTTGGTTTCGGCATCGATCACCCGGACGCCAGTGGCACGCTGTTTCTGCTCGTCGTAAATGATGGAGTGCACCACCGAGTGTGGACGCATGGTCAGGTTGCCGGTGGCCGCGGCAGCCGGCAGGGTTACCCCGTTGCTGCTGAAATAACCGGTAAACGGGCAGCCCCGGGCGCAACGGGCCCGGTACATGCAGGGCCCGCGTCCATTGTGATGTTGCGACAGGTTGGCGGTGCGGGACATCACCAGATGGCGATTGGGGAACTGGCTTTCGATGGACTGCTTGAAGTGTTTCTCCACCGCATTCATTTCCATCGGTGGCAGGAACTCCCCATCGGGAATCTGCGGCAGGCCGTCGCGGTTGCCACTGATACCGGCAAACTTTTCCACGTGGCTGTACCAGGGGGCAAGGTCCTGATAGCGGATGGGCCAGTCCACACCGACGCCGTTGCGGGCGTTGCTCTCAAAGTCGAAATCGCTCCAGCGCTGCACCCAGCGAGCCCACATCAGCGACTTGCCACCGACCTGATAACCGCGAATCCAGTCAAAGGGTTTGCTTTGCTGGTAGGGGTGCTCGGCGTCTTTGACAAAGTGATGGGCGGTCGCCTGATTGACCGCGTAGCAGCGCGACAACACCGGGTTGGCGGCTCTGAACTCCGCGGACATCTCCCCGAACAGGGGCAGGTCCCAGGCCTCTTTGTGGGCGGTGGGGTAATCTTCAATGTGCTCGATGTGCCCGCCCCGCTCCAATACCAGCGTCCGCAGGCCCTGCTCACACAGCTCCTTGGCCGCCCAACCCCCGGAAATACCGGAGCCGATGACGATGGCATCGTAGGTATGCGATTGCTTGCCCGCTCCCAGAATGGTCGCGCTGACCTTGGTTGTCGCCATAACCACACCTTATCGTTATTGATCAATTTCGGGGTACACTGCCCCCACTGGCGAGCCATTATTACCCACCTGTGCAACAAATGAAACCGGTTGCACGGTCAAAAAATGCTCGCTAGACTGACCCAACCATTCAAAATCGACAATAAAGTGAGGACTTATGGACCGGATACCGCTAGGACGACGCCATTTCCTGAAAGGCGCCGCCACCCTCGGTGCCGCCGTGGCGGCGGCCTCTACTCTGCCCGGATGTGGCAGCCTGATCGGCAAGCGCAATACCTTCGATATTTCCCTGGCGCAGTGGTCCCTGCACCGCCGCTTCTTCAGCGGAGACGCCAACCCCATGGACTTCGCGGCCATTACCCGGCAGGAATTCGAGATTGGCGGTGTCGAGTACGTCAATCAGTTCTACAAGGACAACCTCTCCGACGCCCTGGTCCAGGACCTGCGCCAGCGGGCGGACAATGAGGGCGTGCGCAGCCTGTTGATCATGATCGACGGCGAAGGCGCCTTGGGTGCCCCCACCGAAGCCGATCGGAAACAGACTGTGGACAACCACAAAAAATGGGCCGACGCCGCCCACGCCCTGGGTTGCCATTCCATCCGGGTAAACGCCCAAAGCCAGGGCAGTTACGACGAACAGCGCGAGCGCGCGGCCGACGGCCTGGTCAAGCTGGCGGAGTACTGCGAACCCCTGGGCCTGAACGTACTGGTGGAAAACCACGGCGGCCTGTCCTCCAACGCCCGTTGGCTGAGCCAGGTGATGGAAACCGCCAACCACCCACGGGTGGGCACCCTACCGGATTTCGGCAACTTCACCATCAATCGCGAGACCGGCGAGAGCTACGACAAGTATCAGGGCGTGCGCGAGCTGATGCCTTATGCCAAAGCGGTGAGCGCGAAGAGCTATGCCTTTGATGCTCAGGGTAATGAAACCAGCATCGACTTTCACCGGATGATGGATATCGTCATGGCCGTGGGTTACAGCGGCTGGGTGGGCGTTGAGTACGAGGGCGATAAGCACTCGGAAGCGGAAGGGATTATTCTGACGCGGGATTTGTTGCGGTCTATCAAGGCTGGTTGATTTTCGTTGGGCCATAGAAACTCCTAGTTTTTATGGCCCAACTTTTACTTTTTGACCTCCTGAACCTCAACACTGAGCTCGGCTAAAAACTTAAAATCACGACTGTCGTCCTTAGGACTGTACCCTGGGAATCTCGCGGCGGACCTTGAGAAAACGGTAGACGCCAATCCCCGCCATGACCAATCCACCAAAAATGGCGACCCAGGCCAGCACGTTCAGAACCGGTTGTTCCGGTAGAAACTGCAGTACCACACCACCACCGATGATGACGGACAGCGCCGTGCGTATGTAGGACAGCAGGGTACGCTCGTTGGCCAGGTGGGTGCGCTCAACCGCAAGGTGGTCGCGCAGATCGGTATCACTCACTAAGAACCTCCATAGGGGTTTCTCGCAGATAGTCAGTCATGGCTCAGGGTCTCATTGAATAGTCTGTAATGAGGGATTCGACAGGCTGTCACGATAGATGACCGTGCAATTGCGTCCTGCCGCTTTGCCTTCATACAGCGCCTGATCGGCGTGTTTCATCATTTCATTGACGCTCAGCGCCTGGCCATGACGTTGCACCGGGGTCACACCACAACTGAGTGTGTGTGCGATGGAGTGCCCCTCGTAGAGGGTCGGTGTTCGGGCAAACTCTTCCCGGATACGCTCGGCAATAGCGCGTGCCGACTGTACTCCGTCGGTTCGCACCAACAAGGCGAACTCCTCACCACCGTAGCGGATGCAGACATCGGTGTCCCGGCAATGCGCCCTAAGTAATCGGGCCACTTCTCTCAGCACCTGGTCTCCAGCATCGTGGCCGTATTGATCATTGATCTGTTTGAAATAATCCAGGTCGATCATGATCAGGTACATGGGTTTTCGGTGGGCGGAACCGCTCTCGATAAAGCCTTCGTACTCACTCTGTAACAGCCGTCGGTTACCCAGACCAGTCAGTGGGTCCTGATTGGCCAGCGCCAACGCCTTGCGCCGTTCAGTTTCGAGATTCAGGAGACGCTCTGTTAACGCGACGGTCAGAAATACCGCCTCAAGCAGGCTTCCGACCTGCAACAGTATCAGTGCGTACATACCATTGGGAACAATGCTCAGGTAAGCACTGGCCAGCGTCAGAAGCAAGCTGACGCAATACAGCAGCCAGGCGAGAAAATACCAGCGCGCGTACCGCAGGCCGCTATACCACGCGTGAGCACCGATGACTGGCAGCACGAATGCAATCACTGCCAGGGTGATAAACGCGATGTGTAACGCCGGCTCGTAGGCGCCCATCAGGCGCACAGCAATCCCCACCAGAGCCACAAACTGGATTACCTGTAAAAGACGATGGTCCAGCGGGAAATGAACACGGGTATTCAGAAATGACTTGGAGAACTGGGTCGCGCAAAGTGCGAACAATAAGAACGCGATATGGAAGCCTTCGTTGTGTCCATAAACACTGTTGGGCCAGAGGTATTGAAAGCCAAAGCCGTTCAACAGCGTCCACTTCCAGCCCGTGGCCAGTAGCAATGCCGCATAGATGAAAACGCTGGGGCGACGCAGCAGGGTTCCAATGATCAAGGCAAGAAACAACATTACGGCCAGGGCGCCGTAATAGGCACCAAACCATAGATTTTCGTACTGTACCGCCTGAGTGAATGCTTCCGGAGAATACAGGGTAAACTGAAGACTGACCGAGTCCGGCTTGTCGTAATAGACCTTCAAATAAATATCCGTGTAACTCTCACCCGCTGTTTGACCTGGAAACGCCAGGGTGCGGTAATCAATCGGGCGTTCATGAAAAGAGACCCGGTCGGACAGGTGCGCTTGCTCGAACTTCGAATCGGCTGTATCACGAGTATAAAGCTCGATGTGATCTAGGTAGGACGTCTTGTGGACCAGAATCCAGGAAACGGACTTATTGTGAGAGTTAACCAACCGGGTGCGTAACCAGTAGGCCTGGCCCGATATCCCCTGATTGATGTCGGCCCGGCGCAACGGCCGGAACCCCGCGCCGGTTCGGACCTCCTGAAAGGTCAAATCCGGTGCCGCAGACCGAAATTCGACTTGATCCACCAGAGACTGTTGAGTAAGCCCCTCAAGCTCAATGACAGGCTCCCGAGCGTGGGTTGCCGTGCTGACCAGCAGCAGGACAAGCAACAAAAGAAGCGCCCGCGGCCCGAGCGTTGCCACGGTTGTCGTAGTACGGTCTGTAATCATTCAGGGGCCAGGTTCGCAGTGCCGATACCGGGAGTATAGGCGAAAAAAAAGCGCCACCCCAGTGGGTGGCGCTCATCAGCTACAGCCCGT